>CAYLJC010000330.1:0-3195 GCA_964383345.1 uncultured Akkermansia sp.
AGCAGCCCGCGCGCCTGGAGCGAGGCGGCGAAAAGGCAAAGAGCGGGGAGGAGATATTTCATGGGCTGGTTGTGACAGGTTGACCCGGGCGGGCATCGGGCACAAGCCCGCCATCGCGGACCACGAATTCTCCGTTTACGAGGACATGGGGGATGCCCTGCGACGGGATCGTCGGGGCGTCGAAGGTGGCGGCGTCCCGCACCGTGTCCGGATCAAAGACGGTGATGTCGGCGTCGGCGCCGAGGGCGATACGGCCCTTGTTTTTCATCATGGGGACGTGGCCTTCGAGGCGTTGCGCGGGGAGGAGGGTCATCTTGGCGAGGGCGTCCATCAGGGAGAGCCGTTTTTTCTCCCGCGAATACTGTCCGAGGACCCGCGCGAACGTCCCCGCTCCGCGAGGATGCCCCTTGCCGTCGATGAAGGGCACCCCGTCGCTCGCGATCATCACTCCGGGATGGGCAATGGCACGCTCTACGTTTTCGTCCTTCATCATGTAAATAATCACCCAGCCGCCTTGCTTGCGGTAGCGCTCGAAGCTCTCTTCGGTGAGGCGCTCGCCCGTGGCCGCCCAGGCGAGATCGCCGTAGTCGATTTTGAGATTGTCCTGCCAGCCGGGATTGAACATCGCCGACTCCAGCACCGTGGACGCCGCCGTGTAGGGATAGACCTCCGTGGTGATGTCCATGCCCGCCGCCTTGCTCTTGTCGATGAGTTGCAAGACCTCCGGCATATCGCCGATGGCACTGCTGCCGACATGGACGATGTGCAGCGCCGCGCCGGTGGATCGGGCGAGCGCGATGGTCTCCTCGATCGCCGCGATCCCGAATTCGCGAGTGTGGACGAATGCGGGGACCTTGCGCTCAGCCGCGATGCGGAAGATCGACTCGATCTCGCCCGGGGTGGCCGCCGGTGTGTAGTTGATACCGAAGCCGATTCCCAGCGCCCCTTCGTCGAGTCCCTCGCGGACCGCCTCACCGATGGCCCGCAGCTCCTCCTCGCCCGCCGCTTGGTTCGCTCCCGCCGGCCTCGCTCCGAGGCGCGCGATTTTGGCCCGGTTGATGGCCCAGTGCCCGACCTCCATCCCGGGATGAAACGCCGCGAAGCGGGCCGCGATATGCCCCACCGTGGCCCCGTAGTGAATCGGCGCGGTGCCTTCCATCTCCCGGTACCACGCTGCCACCGGATACACGCCCGCCTCCAGATCGAGTGCGGTGGTCACGCCGTCACGGGCTTTGATCTGCAGGTCTCCCGTGGTCTGCCCGTGCGCGTGGAGGTCGATGAACCCCGGTGCCACGACATGACCGGACACGTCCACGATTTCCTTGCCCGCGAGTGGTTCTTCGGAAATCGCCACGATCTTGCCCCCGGCGATTCCGATGTTCCGCAGCGCGTCCAACCCCGTCGCCGGATCCATCACCCTCCCCCCCGCGAGCACCAGTTCGTACGGCGACGGAGGGGAACAGCCCGGCAGGCTGCCGAGGAGGAATGCGAGGGTGAGGAAACGAAGGGGCAAAGACATGGCTATCGGTAGGAATACAAAATTGCATCCTACTTCGACAAGGTGCCCGCGAAATAGGAAAAAATGAAAAATTCACGCGGACCCGGTCGCCTCCCCTTCCCCTACCCTCGGCACGGAAAACAATGCCCTGACAATCATTCACGACAACCGCCCCCTTGTGAAATTGCGGCTTCCCCCATGCGGGCAACGGGCGTATCCTCCCCAAGCCCGGATCATGGAAATCGCCCGAGAACAAATCGAAAGAGTCGCCGCCTCCATGGAGGTCCCGCTCGAAGAGTTGGAGAAATTTGTCGCCCTCGGCGAAAAACGAACCTGGTCCAAGGGCGATTACCTCTTCCACGAATCGACCCCGCGCCGGTTTTTCGGAATCGTCCTGGCCGGAAAGATCAATCTCCAGCGCGGTCTCTCCGGTCGTCACATCACGATCGCCTGCCTCACCGACGGGGCCGTCATCAGCGAGAGCCTTTTCATCGACGATCTCTCCCACAGTGTCTCGGGGCTGGCCCTCGAAGATGTTGTGATCTGGGCCATTTCCCGGGAAAAAATCGCCGCGTTCCGCCGGGAAAAACCGGAGTTGTTCTTCCGCATGAGCGCCCGCGCCGCCCGCCGCATCAGCCTGCGTCTGCGCGAGACGACCGAGTTGCTGCTGCACTCCGAGCGCAACCGCGCGGTCATCTCCGGCTATCGGCTGGAGCACGATTCCCTGGGCGAGCGCGAAGTCGCCAACAGCCACTACTACGGCATCCAGACCATGCGAGCGGTGGAGAACTTCCCCTTTTCCGGCATCCGTCTGTCCCATTTCCAGCACCTCGTGAACGCCTTCGCCCACGTCAAGAAAGCCGCCGCCGCCGCCAATGCGGAACTGGGCGTGCTCGACCCCGTCATCGCCGACGCCATCGAGCGGGCCTGCGACCGCATCCTCGCGGGTGAACTCCACGAGCATTTTGTCGTCGACATGGTCCAGGGCGGTGCGGGCACTTCGTCGAACATGAACGCCAACGAGGTCATCGCGAACTGTGCCCTCGAGATCCTCGGACACGAAAAAGGCGACTACGACCACTGCCATCCCAACGACCATGTGAACCGCTCCCAGTCCACCAACGATGTCTATCCCACCGCTGTAAAACTCTCTCTCGTCTCCGCCCTCCACGAGGCCACCTCGGCGCTCCGTGTCCTGCGGAAATCCTTCCAGGAGAAAGCGGCCGAGTTCGCCGATGTCATCAAAATGGGCCGCACCGAGAATCAGGACGCCGTGCCCATGACCCTCGGGCAGGAGTTCACCGCCTACGCCACCATGATCGGCGACGGGATCCGTCGTCTCAACCGCGCCTCCGAAGATCTCCTCGTCGTGAACATGGGTGCCACCGCCATCGGCACCGGACTCAACAGTCCGCGCGGCTACGCCGAACTCTGTACCGCCAAACTCGCCGAGGTGAGCGGACACCCGGTGACCCTCGCCGTCGACCTCGTCGAAGCGACCCAGGACGCCGCTGACTTCGCCGTCATGAGCAGCGCTCTGAAAGTCACCGCGATCCAGCTTTCCAAAATCTGCAACGACCTGCGCTGGGCCTCCTCGGGACCCCGCTGCGGACTCAACGAAATCAATCTGCCCCCGCTCCAGCCCGGCCCCTCCATCATGCCGGTCACGTCGAGGCCGAAGGCGATCAGCGTCGGCG
>CAYLJC010000330.1:3205-4208 GCA_964383345.1 uncultured Akkermansia sp.
CAACATGGCCGAACCCATCATCGCTTACAATCTTCTCGGCAGCATGATGCTCCTGAAAAACGCCGCCATCGTCCTCGCCAACCGCTGCGTCAGCGGCATCACCGCCAACCGCGAGCGCTGCGCCGATTATGTGAAAAACTCCATCGGCATCGTCACCGCCCTCAACCCCGTCCTCGGGTATGAACGCTCCGCCGCGATCGCCAAGGAGGCGCTCGCATCCGGTCGCGGAGTCTACGATCTCGTGCTGGAAAAGGGCTGGCTCTCCCAGGGCGAACTCGACGATCTGCTCAGTCCCCAGAAGATGGCCAATCCGCTGATGAGGGAAACGACCGCGGCGGAGTGAGCGGGATGCGGGCGGCGGGCGGCGGATTTTTCCCCGGGTTCCGTCGGCCTTCCGACCGGACCTCACCAGAGCGCCTGGTAGGCCCAGGCACCCAGCACCCCGCCGACGAGCGGACCGATCACCGGGATCCACGCGTAGCGCCAGTCGGAAGAACCTTTTCCCGGAATGGGGAGCAGAAAATGAACGATGCGCGGGCCGAGGTCGCGGGCCGGATTGATCGCATATCCCGTCGGCCCGCCGAGAGAGAGGCCGATGGAGAACACCACCAGACCCACCAAGAGCGGACCCAACCCCGTGCTGAACCCCGTCGCGACCGGCAGATTCTCGGGACGCGGCAGCGTCAGGGCGCCGAGGACGAGGACGAACGCGCCGAGGACCTCGGCGATGAGATTGCCCGGGGTGTGACGGATCGCCGGGGTCGTGCAAAAGGCCGCGCGCTTGCAGGCCGCGTCCTCGGTGACCCGCCAATGCGGCAAATACGCGAGATAGACGAGAACCGCCCCCACCATCGCACCGAGCATTTGCGCGAGCATGTAACCCGCCGCCACCCCCGACCCGATCTGCCCGAGCGCGAGCATCGCAAGAGTGACCGCCGGGTTGAGATGCGCCCCCGAGATCGTCCCCACCGCATAGACCGCAAGGGCCACCGCCATGCCCCAA
>CAYLJC010000331.1:0-4205 GCA_964383345.1 uncultured Akkermansia sp.
ATTCCTGTTGAAAAAATCAAATACACGATCTGGGCGGCGGATATGACGCGGGCAACGGAATTCTACACCAGCCTTTTCGGAGCGGTGGTTCTGAAGCAGAATCCCCACATCACCGAGCTTGAGATCGCGGGAGGAATCCTCTCGATCCACAGCGGCGGCGAAGGACTGCGCACCTGGACGGGCCTGACTCTTCAGGTTCCCGATGTGATTGTCGGGGCGGCAGCGGTGCGCCAGCAGGGCGGCGAATGCCCGCAGGACCCGCAGCCCGAGGACGGCGAGCCGCCCCACCTCGCGATGTGCGTGGACACCGAAGGCAACGAGTTCATGCTCACGCGCGAGCGCAGCCGGTAGGTCCGCAACCCGCGGCTTCGACGCCGGTTTATCCTTCATGCCGATCTTCATCGCGGTCGTTTTTCTGAGCGCCTTCCTGCTCTTCCAGGTGCAGCCGGTCATCGCCCGTTACATCCTCCCCTGGTACGGGGGCAGCCCGGGCGTCTGGACAACCTGTCTGCTCTTTTTCCAGGTCGGCCTGCTCGGCGGGTATGCCTACGCGCACGGCCTCGTCACTTTTTTCCGGGAAAAACGGCGCTGGCAAATTGGCATCCATCTCGCCCTCCTCGGACTCGCCTTCGCCTTTCTCCCCATCACCCCGTCCGAACTGTGGAAACCCGACGCCTCGGGGACCAGTCCGGTCGGAGGCATCGTGCGGTTGCTCGCGGTCACGGTGGGATTTCCCTACCTGCTCCTCTCCGCCTCGGGTCCTCTCCTGCAGCATTGGTTCAGTGAAATCTATCCCGGGCGATCCCCCTACCGGCTCTATGCGGTGTCAAATTTCGGCAGCCTCCTCGGTCTCCTCACCTACCCGTTTTTCTTTGAACGCATTCTCACCGTCCCGCGTCAGACGGCGCTCTGGTCGGCGGCGTTTGTCGTCTACGGTCTCCTCGTGATCGCGGCGGCGGTGCGGTTTGTCACACGCGCTTCGCCCCGGCGAGAGCCTGTTCCCAACCAGGTCGCCCGGGTCCGCCCCGCCAAGGGGGATATCTTCCTCTGGATCGCCTTCAGCGCCTGTGGCTCGATACTGCTGCTCTCCCTCACCAGCCAAATGTGTCAGGATGTCGCCGTGGTGCCCTTCCTCTGGGTCCTCCCGCTCTCGCTTTATCTGCTCACCTTCGTCATCGCTTTCGATCACGAACGATGGTACCGGCGCTCCCTCGCCATCCCGCTGGCGGCCGCTTCCGTGGGCCTGACGATCTGGTTGATGAACCGCCAGTACGCCGCCACCGAATGGCCGCTTTCCCGCCAGATCACGATCTACTGCGCCGCGGTATTTTTTGCCTGCCTGATCTGCCACGGCGAGATCGTGCGGAGAAAACCCCACTCGAGTCGACTCACCGGTTTTTATCTTTCCATCTCTCTCGGAGGAGCCCTCGGAGGATTTTTCGTCAACCTGCTGGCCCCCCGCCTCTTCACCGGATACTGGGAACTGCATCTCGCCTTCGTGCTCCTCGCCGTCCTGACAAGCCTCTCTCTGGGGACGGCTTTCCTCCCGCTCCGGCGCACCGGCGGCACCCTCAAAAGCACCTCCCTCCGGAATCGCCGCCTCGGTGCGGTGCTCGCGCTCTCCCTCTGGTGTGGCGCGCTCGCCGCGATGGCTCTCTCCCTGCGGCATCACATCAACGAGAGCCAAAGCACCGCTCTCGCCACAAAGCGTGGTTTCTACGGGGTCCTTCAGGTCTCCACCGAACTGCCAGGAACCGAGGACGAATACCGCTCCCTCTACCACGGGCGCATCAGTCACGGGAGGCAGTATCGCAACGAAATCTACCGCCGCCTCGCCACGACCTACTACAGCGTGGACAGCGGTGTCGGAGCCGTCTTTGCCCTGCTCCCGGCGAGGGGCAAAGTCCCGCCCGCCCCCCTCCACGTCGGTGTGGTCGGTCTCGGGGTCGGGACCATCGCCACCTACGCCGAACCGGGGGATCGCTTCCGTTTTTACGAGATTAATCCCCAGGTCGAAGAACTCGCCCGCAGCCATTTCACCTATCTCGCCGATTGTGCGGGCGAAGCATCGGTCATCCTCGGCGACGCCCGCATTTCCCTGGAGCGCGAATTGTCCGGAGGCGAAAACCAGCAATTCGACACGCTTTTTGTGGACGCTTTCAGCGGCGATTCCATCCCCATCCATCTCCTCACCCGCGAGGCCTTCGCCCTCTACTTCGAACATCTCAAGCCCGACGGAATCCTCGCCATTCACGTCACCAATCTCCACATCGACCTCGCCGATCCGGTGCGAAATCTCGCCGCCGAATTCGGCTACGCGGCCTTTCGTGTCGATCACAGTCCCGAGAGCGACGACCACCACACTTACTACTCGGACTGGATCCTCATCACCAAAAACGAAGCCTTCATCAGCGCTCTCGAAAGCTCCGCTTTCCCCTCCGAATGGGACCAGGAAGTGCCAAAAGACATTCTCTGGACGGACGATTACAGCAACCTTTTGGAAGTGGTTTTTTAATGAAGTGGGGCCGGAAAGGTTGCCAGTCGCGAAGCGTTTTTATTGAAGCTGCCGTAGGCAGGTGATTCTGAGGATAGGGCGGGGTCCCTGAAAAGGCGAAGCCTTTTTAGGCCTATCTGGCCGCGTGGGCCGGTGCCGCCGGATTGGAATTCGCTAGCTTTGACAAGGGGTTCCGGTGATCTCCACCGAGAAACGCCCTCACGGCCCGACGAGTCCCTGGATCGCTTCCCGGACTCGCTCCTCCATCCCCGGCGCGACCCAGCACCAATCGCGCAGGTTTGAATCGTTTTCCGCCCAGGCCCGCTCGATCGGCAGGTAGCCCGCCGCACTCTCGCCGTAGCCGACGGCCACGACAAAACCATTCGATGCCGCTTGCGCGGCGAGCTGATATTCAACGTAGATCTCCCCCGGCAGCAGCAGCAAAGTCGCCTCGCCATCGTTGAATCGCAGCGCTGGAAAATCGACACGGTGGGCAGGATCGGAGGCCCGCTTGCGCCAACTGAGACCGATCGCGGCCATGCCGTGCGACCGCGCGTCTCCCTCCGCCGCCAGCGCCGCCTCGAAATCCTCTTCGCGAAATCCCTCCGACTCCCGCGGTTCGAGCCGAACCCGCTCCAGCCGGAACTCCACTTTCTCCAGAGGGGAGCGCTTCGTCGCGGCAAAGGCGGCGGCCATGCCCTCCTCGAGCCGCCGGGCCAATTCCGCGCGATTTTCGGGCCGACCTTCGTTGTATTTTCCCGCCGTGACATTGCCGCTGCATCCGGAAGCGTAGATCTGAAAGACCGAGGGGTCCGCCGCCTGCCGCGCCGCCCGCGCCAGACCGGGGAAATCCGAATCGACCCGGCCCGTGCCGTAGTAGCTCATCGGATGGACGGCGTAGACACTGTAGACCGCGAGAGGCCGGTCGCCGTTCCAAAAACTCAGGGCGCGAACAAAGGGATCGATTTCGCCTTCCCCGGCGCGGCGCGCCGCCAGATCGCGACAGGCGCTCATGCGATTGTAACGCACCGTCCCGTCGGGGAGCAGATAACGCCGGTTCGACGCCAGCCTGTCCACCCGCCCGAGCCCGTGGCCGAGATGGGTGATCTCCTCGGTTTCCGTCAGGCTTCGTCGCAGTGCCGCGGCGACGTCCTGAACGGCCTTTTCGTGAAAATCGAGATCGATCACCTGGTGCGGAGACCCCGCCTTCTCCAGCAGGGCCTGGGCTTCCAAATCCGCCAGGGGCGTGTCGTGCTGGTGAATCGCGGAGACCAAAACGCGTTGACGTTCCGTGCCCGCCGCCTCGGCCAGAACCTCGCGCCAACGATCATAGGCCTCGTTGCGAATCTCCGACCAATCGACCGCACAGCAGACGAAGGGAGTCTCCTGGGAGCCCTCCGGCGGGAGCAGGACAAATCCCCGCGCCTCCAGCCGCGATTCGACTCCCTCGGCGCGCCGCCAGCGTCCCGTGAAGAGCGTGTGCCCCAGGGGTGGCGTCACGTCGGCGGAGAAGGTGGCGAGTCGATAGCGCGGCGCGGACGTTTCGGCATCCGACGCCGCAGGAAAAAGGAAGAGCAGGCAGAGCAGGGCAATCCGGAACATCGCTGCGTTTTATCACGCAAGACGACAAAAATCGAATCCTATTTTGGTTGCTCGATCCCAACCGCATTGGTATTGCGATTCGTCGGGGCTAAAAAAGCCCCGTTCCTTG
>CAYLJC010000332.1:0-4204 GCA_964383345.1 uncultured Akkermansia sp.
AAGGGAATCGCTGGGATTTTACGTCAAGATTATCGCCTTGAAACCTCTATTTGTTTTCTCAGGGGAATTCCGTGCGGCGGTGTCGCGGGAAGAAAGCGCTCCGCAGGCTGTCAGGCGATCTCCCGGGCGGCCGATGCGAGGTGCCCGAGGAAGGAGCCCAGGATCCCCGCGTCGGAACCTTTCCGATGGACGGCCATGACTTCGGCGTGGACGACCGGGGTGCTCATCTTGACGAAGACACAGCCCGAATGCGGCAGCTTGCCGCTGTGCGCCGGGAGCAGGGCGACTCCCTGACCCGAGGAGACGGCTGCGAGCAGGAGGGCGATCGAGTCGCTTTCCACACCGATCTCGGGATCGAAACCCTGGGACCGGCAGATCTGGCGGAGAAACTGCCGTCGCTCCGGGAACATCGTATCCGAGAGCGACACGAAGCGCTCGCCCGCGAGCTCCTTCAGGGCGACCTGTCTGCGACCGGCGAGGCGGTGGTCGTCGGGCAACACGACGGCCATCGGATTCCGCATCAGCGACCGCACCGTGTAGCGGGAGCGATCCTCCTCCGCGAGATTCCCGAGGAGGGCGAGGTCGAGTTCGCCGTCGCGGAGCCGGTCGAGCTGGGCCTTCGGCGAAAGTTCGAAGAGCGCCACTTCGGTGCGGGGCGATTCGTTGCGCATCGCCCGCACCGCCGGAGCGACGATGTCGTCGAGGAAAATCGTGAGAAACCCCAGCCGGATGGTGCGCCTGGCCTCGCCGAACCGCTCCCGCAGCCGCTGCACGCTGGTCTCGGCGTCACAGAGCATCCGGCGCGCCCGTTCCAGGAAAAAGCCCCCCGCCTCGGTGAGGTGGATGCGCTGTTTGATCCGGTCGAAGAGAGCCACGCCCAGCTCTTCCTCCAGCGCGCGGATCTGACGGCTCAGGGCCGGTTGGGAAAGATGGAGGCGTTTCGCCGCCGCCGTGATGCTCCGCTCTTCCGCCGTCACCACAAAATATCGCAATTGATGAAACTCCATCGACAAACCCTCTCCGAAGTTCATACCCTACGTGCATGAACTTGTGACGCAAGCGGCATTGGCGATACGGCCGGTGCCGGGGCACAATGTCTTCGCCATCGGAACAGAATTTCACTTTTCCACCCACTCTCATTATGAAAACGACGACATCCACCCCCGCTATCACCCTCCGCGCCGCCGCGGATCGCGGTCACGCCAATCACGGTTGGCTCGACACCTACCACAGCTTCAGCTTCTCCAGCTATTACGATCCGGCCCACATGGGTTTCCGCAGCCTCCGGGTCATCAATCAGGACCGCATCGCCCCTGGAGTCGGATTTCCCACCCACCCCCATCGCGACATGGAGATCTTCAGCTACGTGCTTGAGGGAACGATAGGCCATCGGGACAGCATGGGCAACGCCCGCGAACTGCGTCCCGGCGAGATCCAACTGATGAGCGCCGGATCGGGCGTGACCCACAGCGAGGTCAACCCGTCTCAGGACGATCCCCTCCATCTCCTGCAAATCTGGATCGAGCCGGACCAGCTCGGCCTGACACCTTCCTACACCGAGTGGCGACCCACCCCGGAGATCAAGGCCCGGTCGAAAGTTCTTGTGATCTCGCCCGACGGGCGGGAAAACTCGGCCCGGATTCATCAGGACGCCTTGGTCTACCGTCTCCGGCTCGCCCCCGGCGAGGAAGTCAGCCACGAACTCGCCGAAACGCGCGGACTTTGGTTGCAAGCAATCTCGGGTGAGGTGCGTCTCAACGAGACAAGCCTGCAACCCGGTGACGGGGCCAGCGCCGAAGAAACCTTCACCTACACCATCACCGCCGGCGACGAGGCCGTTGAAGCCCTCCTTTTTGATCTCGCCTGACACACTTCCCATGACAATGCACCACGCCGCCCTTTTCCAACCGCTCCGCGCCGGAGACCTCGAACTCCCCAACCGCATCCTCATGGCCCCGCTGACGCGCACCCGCGCCGAAGCGGGCCACGTTCCCGGCGACCTCATCGCCGAGCACTACGCCCAACGTGCCAGTGCCGGACTCATCATCGCCGAGGCCACCATGGTGATGGAGGGCAACTCCGCTTTTGTCAGCGAGCCGGGGATCTACTCCGCCGCCCAGGTCGAAGGGTGGAAAAAAACCACCGACGCGGTGCATGCGGCCGGCGGTCGGATTTTTCTGCAGCTTTGGCACGGCGGTCGGGCCTGTCATCCGCTCCTCAACAACGGAGCCCAACCCGTCGCCCCCAGTGCCATCCCCATCACCAACGACCAGGTTCACACCCCCGAGGGGAAAAAAGACTACGTCGTCCCCCGCGCCCTGCGCGACGATGAGATTTCCGGCATCGTCGAAGGATTTCGTCTTGCCGCGGAGAACGCCAAAGCCGCCGGATTCGACGGAGTGGAGGTTCACGGGGCCAACGGCTATCTCATTGACGAATTTCTCCGCGACGGTTCCAACCACCGCAGCGGGCCCTACGGGGGATCACTGGAAAATCGAGCCCGCTTTCTCCTCGAAATCGTCGATGCCGTCATCGGCGTCTGGGGGAGCGGTCGGGTCGGCTTGCGGCTCTCGCCGCTCAACAGTTTCAACAGCATGAGCGACAGCGATCCCGTCGGACTGGTGCGCCACCTCGCCACCGTTCTCAACGAGCGGCGGCTCGCCTACCTCCACATCACCCGAGGCGATGGTCTCGGGCAACAGAGCGGAGACGTCCTCACCCCCGCGCGTGAGATTTACGAGGGGGTTCTCGTCAGCAACATGGGCTACACCGCCGCCGAAGCCGCCGCCGACATCGCCGCCGGAAAGCTCGACGCGGTCGCTTTCGGAGTGCCTTTCCTCGCCAATCCCGACCTGCCCGAGCGTTTCGCCGCCAACGCCGCGCTCAATCCACCCGATCCCGCGACTTTTTACACCCCCGGACCGAAGGGCTACACCGACTATCCCCGGATGGCGGCCCGCCTCGCCCGGGAATGATCCCTTCGATGGTTGACAGTCACCGTTTTCAAAATCCCCGTTTCGCCGGATCCGCGGCGCTCTTCCTCCGCTTCCGTGCGATTCACGGAAAAGGCCTTGGTGCGGGTACGGAGAATCGAACTCCGGTCTCAAGCTTGGGAAGCTCGCGTCCTACCATTGAACGACACCCGCCCGGGTTTCGGGAGACGGTAGAGTGCTCCTTTTCGGGAGAAAAGCAACCTCAGCCTTTCTTTTCGCCGGTCAGTTTGGCTTTGGCCTCGGCGAAGGTCCCTTGCAGTTTGGTGTAGCCGGAGGCTTCGTAGCCAGCGGTTTTCACGGCGGCGGCGACGGCCTCTTCGCCGGGGGCTTCTTCGGAATCGGTCGCGAGGATCGCGGTTTTGGTCTTGGCATCGACATAGACGTCGGAGACGTGATCGAGCTTTTTCAGCTCCTGGGTGACGGACCAGGCGCAGCTGACGCATTTCATCGCGGGCACCTTCACCTGGTAGGCGGCTTTCTCTTCGGCCTGAAGCGGCGCGAGGAAAAGGGCGGAGGCAAAGGCGGCGAGGGCGAGGAGGAAAGAGGGTTTCATGGTGTATCGGATGGGGTTTGCGGTGATGTGTTCCATCGTTCCCCGGAGAGGCGTGAGGCGGTCGGGATCGCTGCGGCCTCGAGGGCATCGACGGATTCACGATACTCTACCCGTGGGATCGACAATCGCAAACCGATTGCGAGGAAGGATGGCCTCGGAGGGGGGGCGCGTTTGCGAAGGGCCGGTGGAATCCCTCGTTATTCCGTTCCTCCGTCAATCTCCTTCACACAGCGGAATCCGGTGTGGTTCGCAGGAGATTCCGCGTCGATCTGGCCCCGGGAACCCGGTTGGTATCCTTTGCACCAGAGGTCGGAACAGAGAAAGGATCCGCCCTTGGTGACAAAGGCGCTCACTTCCGCTCCCGCTTGCCTCACCTTCTCCGGCGACGGCCCGACCGGGTTCGGAACGGTGGCGGAGGGCAGTTGATAGGCCTGGGGGTGATAGAGGTCCGCCACGATCTCCCAGACGTTTCCGGCCATGTCGTAGAGGCCGTAGCCGTTCGGCGAAAACCGTTTCACCGGCGCGGTCGTGAAAAAGCCATCGGCCTCGGTGTTCTGGTGCGGCCATTCCCCCTGCCAGATGTTCGCCATCCAGACGGTTTCGCCTTGAGGGAACATTTCCTTGCCCCAGGTGTAGGGCTGACGATCCAGGCCGCCCC
>CAYLJC010000333.1:0-4194 GCA_964383345.1 uncultured Akkermansia sp.
CGCCCAGAAATGGAACGCCAATCGCAAGCTCGGCCAGGCCGTCGCTTGCGAGGCCATCGAGACCTGCATCCGCCTCGCCGACCAGTACGGCAGTGGCACCGTCGCGATCGACAACGCCTTCCACTACCTCTGGGGTGGCGGTTATGTCATGGACGCCGCCAAACGCGGTTACATCGCCTACACCAACTGCACCTCGACCCTCGCCGAGGTCGTACCTTTCGGCGGAAAATTTCCCACTCTCGGGACCAATCCGCACAGTTGGGGCTTCCCCACCACCGACGCGGTCGGCTACCCCGTCGTGATCGACTGGGCCACCTCGGAGATCGCCATGGGCAAGGTCCAGCAGTACAAACGCGAGAACAAAAAACTCGAATCCGCCTTCGGCGTCGACAAGGATGGCAATCCCACCGACGACCCCTTCGCCGTCGTCGCCCTGCTCCCCTTCGGCCGTCACAAGGGTTACGGACTCGGTCTCCTCAACGAACTCTACGGCGCCGCCATCGGCGGTTCCCTCCCGACCCTGCGCGGACGGAACGCAGCCGCCGAAGGCACCGGCGAAAAAACGACCTGCGCCTTTTATTTCCAGATCGTCCACCCCGACGCCATTCACGTCGGTGACTTCTCCAAGGGCCGCAGCCAGGCGGAGAACATCACCGCCGTGCTCAATGACATCCTCGGCCACGGCAACGAGACCTGCATGCTCCCGGGCACCATCGAGGCCAACAGCGCAAAACTCAGTGAAAAGGCCAACGGACTCCTCTTCACCGAAGCGGAGATCAAAGGGTTCATCGAGCTCGCCGAAGAATGCGGCCTCGACGCCTCTGCCTGGGCACCGGAATCGCTCCCCACCTTCGTCGGCTGAGCGGTCGGAAAGAAAAAAGCCGGACGGCTGTCGCACCGTCCGGCTTTCTGAAAATGGGTGGAAAAAAATCCGGCTATGATCGGCTCACTCAGTAGCGAGGACCGTAGTAGCCCGGCGCGGGCTGTCCGTATTGCTGCTGTTGCTGCATTTGCTTTTTCTCCTTGTTGGAGCCGATCGCGCCCCCGGCGAGACCACCGACGGCCCCTCCGATGAGGGCTCCGGTACCACGGTTGCCGTCACCGGCGACCAGCGCACCGATCCCGGCACCAGCGGCCCCGCCCGTTGCGGCTCCCCGCTGGGTGGGAGAACATCCGATGGAACTCCCCGCGAGCGCAAAGGCCGCGACAACTAGAAACGAAGAGGCGAGTTTTTTCATGGTGGAGAAGTTTCGCTTTTCTTAACTAAATTTTCAAGAAATGTTTTGAGGAGATTCGGCTTTTCCACGGAAACCGGTTTTGCTTCCTCTGTTGTCCGCAAGCCGGGAATGGGACCAAAACCGACAAAGCGGGACTTCGACCCCTCGTCCGGCACCACCCAATCGAAGACACTCACCCCGTGAATCTTCTTGCCCCGATAGCGGCGCCCGCTGCTCGCGCCGAAGACAACTCCCTGCCCGTCCTCTTCCAGCGTTCCGAGGAAAATCATGACGTGCGAGATCGCGGGGCGAGCCTCTCCCGTCTCGTAGGTGCCCTCCCAGAAGAGCAGATCGCCCGGTTTCAACTCCGCGAACAACGGATCTCCGATGTCGGTCACCCCGGGAGTCTCCCGGAGCTTGCCGGAGGTCTCGACCCATTCGTAAAAATCCCGCGAAGACCGCGGGAGTTTCCCGAGACCGAGACCGAGATCCGAGAGGGCAAACTGCACCGTGCCGGAGCAGTCCATCCCGCCTTTTTTCGGGGAATTGGAGCCAAATCGGTAGCCCAGCTTTTTTTTTGTCAATGCGAGGGAAATCTCGATGAGATTTTTCACCTCCTCGGGCTGGGTCTCGTATTCCACCAAATCCGTCGGGCGAATCGAGGCCACCGCGACCTTTTCGGCCCGGACCGGAACGAGACTCAGGACGCTGAAGAGGGTCAGCCCGACGAGCGGACAGAGTTTGCCGGAACATTGCACCCTGTGATTCTACACCCCGCCGGTCGACGGCACAAGCGGGCCGTCGATGGAAGCTGGCGCTGTCCGCGTTTTTTGCTATGATCGGCGGGATGTCATTTCGAATTTTCAAAACCTCCGCCGCCGTGTTTCTCGAAAGTTCCGATGCCCCCGGACTCTTCCGACATGTCGAGAGCGGATTCTCCTTCAACGAACTGTTCACCTCGCCCGATCCCGCCGCCTGGATCGCGGCGGTCTATGAAGGGGCTGGAAAAGAAAACTCTTTCCCACCCGCCATTCCCTTCGCCGCTCCTCTTGGCGATCAGGAAGTGTGGGCCGCCGGAGTGACCTACTTCCGCAGCCGCACCGCTCGGATGGAGGAGGCCGAAACGGCGGGCGGCGACATCTTTTATGACAAGGTCTACGAAGCCCCCCGCCCCGAACTTTTTTTCAAAGCGACGGCGGCGAGAACGCGCGGGCATCTCGATCACGTCGGGATCCGCCGCGACTCGACCTGGGACGTGCCCGAACCCGAGTTCACCCTCGCGATCAACAGCGAAGGCAAAATCTTCGGCCACACCATCGGCAACGACATGAGCTCCCGCTCGATCGAGGGAGAGAATCCGCTCTACCTGCCCCAGGCGAAAAACTACACCGGTGCCTGCGCTCTCGGACCCTGTCTCGTCGTCGCCGACGCCCCCGCCCCGGAAACGACCATCGCGATCCGCATCTCACGGGGCGGCGGCGAAGTTTTTTCCGGCGAAACCTCCCTCGCCCAGATGAAGCGCTCCTTCGAAGAACTCGCAGAATACCTCTTCCGCTCGAATCATTTCAAAAACGGGGTCTATCTCATGACCGGAACGGGAATCGTGCCCGACGCGGGTTTCACGCTCGAAGAAGGCGATGAAATCGCGATCACGATCGAGGGAATCGGAACGTTGCGGAACACGGTGGAAAAAGTGTAAAGGGGAGACGCTTTTCCGCTCTTCCCTTCCTGGCTTTTTTGTCGTTGGCTTTTTGCTTCTCCGCTTCTTTACTCCTTCCCCCGCACCAATGTCCCCTCTCCTCGACTCCGGCGACGAATCCATCTTCACCCTGCGCACCAAGGCCCCCGGCCCCTCGGGGGTGCTCCCCTTCACCCGCGAGCAGCTTGCAACCGACCCGAGCGGACATCTCTTCGGCTGGACGCAAAATGTCGGCATGGGATGGCCGGCGGACAAGGTCGGCGGCGGGGATTATCTGATCCTCAGCACCCAGGGCGGGATCCGGCAGCCCGATGGAAAGCCGGTCGCCCTCGGCTACCACACCGGACATTTTGAAGTGGGCCTGCTCATGGAGGAGGTCGCCAAAACGATCACCACCCTCGGCGGAGTCCCTTTTGCCGGTTTTGTGAGCGATCCCTGCGACGGACGCACCCAGGGCACCGACGGCATGATGGATTCCCTCGCCTACCGCAACGACGCCTCGACCGTTTACCGGCGACTCATCCGCTCCCTCCCCACCCGCAAGGGCGTGGTCGGAGTGGCCACCTGTGACAAGGGTCTCCCCGCGATGATGATGGCTCTCGCCGCGATGCACGACCTCCCCACCGTGCTTGTTCCCGGCGGTGTCACCCTTCTCAGCGAAGACACCGACGAAGATCTCGGTCGCATCCAGACGATAGGAGCCCGCTACGCCCAGGGAACCCTCAGCTATGCCGACGCCGCCGAAGCGGGCTGCCGGGCCTGCGCCTCTCCGGGAGGCGGATGCCAGTTTCTCGGCACCGCCGCGACCAGTCAGGTCGTCGCCGAAGCGCTCGGCCTGACATTGCCCCATTCCGCTCTCGCTCCGTCCGGGGCGGACATCTGGCGCGACATGGCGCGACGCTCCGGTGCCGCTCTCGTCACCCTGGAAAAACGGGGCGTCACCACCAAGGACATTCTCACCGAGGCCGCCTTTGCCAACGCCCTCGTCGTCCACGCCGCCTTCGGAGGATCGACCAATCTCATCATGCATCTCCCCGCCATCGCCCATCAGGCGGGAATCCGTCGGCCCGACGTGGAGGACTGGCGTCGCGTCAACGCCCTCGTCCCCCGTCTCGTCGACGCCCTGCCCAACGGCCCCAAACACTACGCCACCGTCCAGGTTTTCCTCGCCGGAGGCGTCCCCGAGGTGATGCTCCATCTGCGCGAAGCCGACTTGTTGCAACTCGACGCCCTCACCGTCTCCGGCAAAACGCTGGGGGAAAACCTCGCCTGGTGGGA
>CAYLJC010000334.1:0-4173 GCA_964383345.1 uncultured Akkermansia sp.
CGCGAGATGTGGCCCTATCGCGACTGGGTCATCAGAGCCTTCAATCAAAACCTGCCTTTTGATCGGTTCACGATAGAGCAGCTCGCCGGAGATCTCCTCCCCGACGCGACGCAGGAGCAGCGGGTCGCGACGGGATTCAACCGCTGCAATGTGACGACCTCCGAGGGCGGGGCCATCGCGGAGGAGTTTCTGGTGCGCTACGCGGTCGATCGCGTCGCCACCACCGCGACCGTATGGATGGGGCTCACGGCGGGCTGCGCCCAGTGCCATGACCACAAATTCGACCCCATCACGATGAAGGATTTTTACGCCCTCTTCGCCTACTTCAACAACACGACCCAGCCGGGCATGGATGGGAACGCCAAGGACTCGGCTCCGTCCATCCGCGTCTACGAAACACCCGAACAGGAAAAGGAGGCGGCCGCGTTGCGCGGCGCGATCGCCAAGGCGGAAAAGCGGGCGACGGAGGCCCTCGCTTCCATCGACCTCGCCGAGGTCACGGCGGAGTCGGTCGCCCCGGATTTTGTGAATCACGGGAACGGCGAAAAAGCGAGCGACCTCGGTGCGGCGGGGAATTTTGGCAAGACCGATCCGTTCACCGTCTCCTTCCGCTTCGTCCTCCCCGACACCGATGGACAAAGTGTGCTGGTTCATCGCACCGATCCGGACCGCCGGGGACGGGGCTGGTCGGTGACCTGGGAGAATCAGGGCATCACCGTGGAGCTGATCGACTCCCATCCTGGCGAGACCCTCAAGAGCGGTGTCACCCGTCGGTTCAAGGCCGGAGCTTCGGGGCATTTCGCGTTTTCCTACGATGGGTCGGGCCGTTCCAACGGGATACGGCTCTATTCGAACGGCGAAGTGTTGCCGAGCCGTTTTGTCAACCAATGGCACGACTCGCTCGAAGGCGATTTTGTTGCGGACGGGGCCTCCCTCCTCGTCGGGGGGAAAGATCCGGTCAGCGGACTTGTCCCGACAGTGAACGAGTTTCTCCTCGTGGACCGCCGCCTCGCCGATGAGGAGATCAAGGGACTCGCCTCGTATGCCGCCGCCATCGCGGCCGAGAAGAAACCGGCCGAAAAACGCAGCGACAAGGAAAAGGCGAGCCGGAAACAATACCTCGCCACCCGTGCGGAGGGTCCCTACCGCGAGGCGCTTCTCGCGCTCTCCCGCTTGCAGACGGAGCTGAGCCGGATCGAGGCGGTCACACCCACGACCCTGGTCATGGAGGAAAAGCCGGAAAAACCAACCGCCCATCTCCTCCTCCGCGGTGAGTACGAGCAAAAGGGAGAGGAAGTCACTCCGGCGGTGCCGGTTTTCCTCGACAAAATCAAAGCCGATTTCCCCGCCAACCGGCTCGGACTGGCGCAGTGGCTGGTGCATCCGCAGCATCCTCTCACCGCGAGGGTGGCGGTCAACCGCATCTGGCAGGAACTCTTCGGCGTCGGTCTGGTCAAGACATCGGAGGACTTCGGCACCCAGGGGGAAAATCCCAGTCATCCGGAGCTGTTCGATCATCTGGCCCGCTCCTTTGTCCAAAGCGGATGGGATGTGAAAGCGCTCTACCGCGACATCATGCTCTCACAAACCTACCGGCAATCCTCACGCATGTCCAAAGAAGCGACCCGACGGGATCCCGAGAACCGGCTCCTCGCCCGAGGTCCGCGTTTCCGGCTCGACGCCGAGGTGATCCGCGATCAGGCTCTCGCCGCGAGCGGATTGCTCCACGGGGCGGTCGGGGGATCCAGCGTGAAACCCTACCAACCCGCCGGGATTTGGGAGGCGGTGGGCTACACCAACTCCAACACCCAGACTTTTCTGCAGGACTACGGCTCTTCCTCCGAGCACCGCCGTTCCCTTTACACTTTTTGGAAACGCACCGCCCACGCTCCCAATCTCGCCATCCTCGACGCGCCCAATCGTGAGAGCTGCGTGATGCGCCGCGAGCGCACCAACACGCCGTTGCAAGCGCTGGTGCTGATGAACGATCCGCAGTATGTGCGGGCCTCGCGTCACCTCGCCCTGCGGGTGCTCCGGGAAAGGTCCGAGCGCGACGAGCGGCTCGACCGCATGGCCACGCTCCTGCGCGGACGCCCTTTCGCCGAATCGGAACGCCTCGTCGTGGTCAATTCGCTCGACCAGTTCCGCCACATCTACGAGTCCGATCCGCAAGCCGCCGCCGCCCTGCTGGTTGATGAAGTGAACGACACCTTCACGATAGAAGCGACGGCGGAGTTCCCCGCCCCGCTCCTGGCCGCCTGGACGATGGTGGCGAACCAACTCCAGAATCTCGATGAGGTGCTGAACAAAAACTGAACCCTCTTTCCTCCCGTTATGAACCCTCTTGAGGACCACCTGCTACTCGCCACCCGCCGCCAGTTTTTTCATCGTAGCGCGACCGGACTGGGTGGAGCCGCTCTCGCCTCCCTGCTCGGGCGCGACGCCGCGTTCGCCACCACCCCCGCCGCGGCGGCGACGGGGGGGCATCGCTTTCACCACACCCCGAAGGCCAAGCGGGCCATTTATTTGTTCATGTCAGGAGCACCCTCGCAGATCGACCTGTGGGATTACAAACCGACGATGGAGGCGCTCTACGACAAGGATCTCCCCGAGAGCATCCGGGACGGCCAGCGTCTCACCACGATGACCTCGGGTCAGGCGCGCTTTCCCGTGGCCCCATCGATCTACCGGTTCGCCAAACACGGGCGGGCGGGAACCGAGGTCAGCGAGTTGCTTCCCCATACCTCGGGGATCGTCGATGACCTTGCGGTGGTGCGCAGCATGTGGACCGAGGCGATCAATCACGACCCCGCCATCACCTACATCCAGACCGGCAACCAAATCCCGGGGAATCCCAGCCTGGGCGCCTGGCTCAGCTACGGGCTCGGCAGTGAGAACGAGAACCTGCCCGCCTTCGTGGTGCTGAACTCGACCTGGTCGGCCAAGCGGGACGCCCAGGCCCTCTACCAGCGGCTCTGGGGGGCGGGCTTTCTTCCGTCGAAACACCAGGGAGTCGCGCTGCGGGCGCAGGGGGATCCCGTTCTCTACCTTTCCGATCCCAAGGGAGTCAGCCGCGACGTGCGGCGGACCATGCTCGACGGGCTCAACGAACTCAACCGCCAGCAGTATGAAGCGGTTGGCGATCCGGAGACCGAGGCGCGCATCGCGCAGTACGAAATGGCCTTCCGGATGCAGAGTTCGGTGCCCGAGTTGACCGATTTGTCAGGCGAACCCGAGCACATCCTCGCGATGTATGGACCCGAGGTAAAACGGCCGGGCAGCTTCGCTTACAACTGTCTTCTCGCCCGACGCATGGCCGAGCGAGGGGTGCGTTTCACCCAGATTTTTCACCGCGGATGGGATCAGCACGGCAACCTCACCGGCGACCTGCCGCGTCAGTGCGGCGACGTCGACCAGCCCTGCGCCGCCCTCATCCAGGATCTCAAAATGCGCGGTATGCTCGATGACACCCTCGTCGTCTGGGGCGGGGAATTCGGACGCACCATCTACTGTCAGGGGGGACTTTCCCGAACGAATTACGGCCGCGACCATCACCCCCGCTGCTTCACCGTCTGGCTAGCCGGGGCCGGAATAAAAGCCGGAACCGTCTATGGCCGGACCGATGATTTTTCCTACAACATCGTCGAAAACCCCGTCCACATCCGCGACCTCAACGCAACCATCCTACACCTCCTGGGAATCCATCACGAAAGACTTTCCGTCAAACGCCAGGGGCTCGACGTGCGGCTCACCGGCGTGGAAAAAGCGCATGTGGTGGAGGGGATTTTGGGGTAGGGGAAGCCGGGCAAAGAAGTTCGTGAGAACTTCTCCCCCGTGCGGCGCGGCTTACGGATCGTGGCGGAAGGTGCTCTCGCCGTAGTAGCCGTATTGTTCGAACCCTTCGTAGAGGATGCGGAAGAAGCCCCAGCCGGTCACCGACTCCTCCTGGTCGCGCAGCCAGTCGTCGAAACTGCGGTCGTCGGGGAAGACCGAGGCGTAGCCGTAGGCCCAGGGATCTTCGACCAGACCCGAACCGTCTCCGCCGGGACCAGCTCCGTCGTCCGTTCCACCCGGTGCGTCAGGATCCACCGGAGGAGGGGGAAAGCTCCCTCCCAGGATGATCTCGTGGAAATACATCGCGTAAGCGCCCGCCACCACCGGAGCCGGACCGCT
>CAYLJC010000335.1:0-4168 GCA_964383345.1 uncultured Akkermansia sp.
GGAAGATGGAATGGCAGTGCAATGTGGAGGCGATCCCGGAAGGGACGGTGGTGTTTCCGCATGAGCCGCTGCTAAGAATCCAGGGGCCGCTGCTGCAAGCGCAACTGGTGGAGACGGCGCTCCTGAACATCGTGAATTTCCAAACCCTGATCGCAACGAAGGCCGCCCGCGTCTGCGAAGCGGCGCGGGGCGAGCCGGTCCTGGAGTTCGGCCTGCGGCGGGCGCATGGTCCGGACGGTGCCCTCATGGCGAGTCGGGCCGCCTTCCTCGGCGGCTGTGCCGCGACCTCGAACGTGCTCGCGGGCCTGCGGCACGGCATCCCCGTGCGCGGCACCCACGCGCATTCGTGGGTGATGGCCTTCGAAAGCGAGCCGGAGGCCTTCGCGGCCTACGCCGACACCTTGCCGAACAACTGCGTTTTCCTCGTCGACACCTACAACACCCTGGAGGGCGTCCGGCATGCGGTGGAGGTGGGGCGGCGACTGCGCGAGCGCGGGCACGAACTGTCGGGCATCCGGCTCGATTCGGGCGATCTCGCGTGGCTCAGCATCGAAGCGCGACGCCTCCTCGACGAAGGCGGATTTCCCGAAGCCTTCATCGTGGCGAGCAACGATCTCGACGAGCACCTCATCGAAAGCCTGAAACATCAAGGCGCGAAGATCGGCGTGTGGGGCGTGGGCACGCGCCTCGTCACCGGCGGCGGGCAAGCCGCGCTGGGCGGCGTCTACAAGCTCGGGGCGATCCGCAACGAGGCGGGCGTGTGGGAGCCGAAGATCAAGCTGAGCGAGCAGGCCGCGAAGACGAGTCACCCGGGCATCCAGCAGGTGCGCCGCTTCACCTCGGACGGCACCTTTTGCGGCGATGCGATCTTCGACGAGGAAAACGGTCTCGCCCGGCCTGCGACGATCGTGGATCCGGCGGACCCGACGCGGACGAAAACGATGCCCGAAGGGGTGCCATGGGAGGATCTGCTCCAGCCCGTCCATCGCGGCGGCGCATTGGTGATGGAAATGCCGGGCCTGCCCGAAATCCAGCGGCGCGGACGCGAGCAACTCGCCAAGCTGAACCCATCGGTGAAACGCCTCCATCATCCGCATGAATATCCCGCCGGATTGGAGCGGGGCTTGCACGAACGGAAAACGGAGATGATCCGGCGGGCGAAGAGACATTGACCCGAAAAAACTCCCATGAAAACCCTCCTCCTCATCGACCTCCAGAACGACTTCCTGCCGGGCGGGACATTGGCGGTGCCCGGCGGCGACGAGATCATCCCCATCGTGAACGCGCTCCTGCCCGGCTTCGACCGGATCGTCGCGACGCAGGACTGGCATCCGCCGGACCACGGCAGCTTCGCGGCGAATCATCCGGGGCGGAATCTTTTTGAATCCATCGACCTCGACGGACTCCCCCAGACGCTCTGGCCGGTCCATTGCGTGCGGAACACCGGCGGAGCGCTCTTCGCACCGGGACTGGACACACGGCGGATCGCGAGGGTTTTTCCCAAGGGGATGAATCCGCGTATCGACAGCTACAGCGGCTTCCACGACAACGGGCACCGCAGCGCCACCGGCCTCGGCGAGTGGCTGAAAGCGGAGGGCGCGAAACACCTCGGCGTGGCCGGTCTGGCGACGGATTACTGCGTGAAGTTCACTGTGCTGGACGCGCTGGCGGAGGGTTTTCAGGTCGAAGTCCTCGCCGCCGCCTGTCGCGGTGTGGATCTGATGGAAGGTGACTCCGCCCGTGCCTTGGAGGAAATGAGGGCGGCGGGAGCAACCCTCGTGGTCTGAATGCTTCCCATCTCCCTTTGTGCTGGCGCTTCGGGGGAAATCCCTCTTACGTAGCGGTATGACAGCGAGGCAGTATTTTTTTGCGGGAAGGGTTCAGGGAGTGGGGTTCCGCTACGCCACCAAGCAACTCGCCCGGGGATTCGATGTGCTCGGCTGGGTCCGCAACCTCGAGGATGGCCGGGTCGAACTGCAAATCATGGGCGAGGAGGAGGAGCTGGATGACTTTCTCCGCGAGTTGCACGATAGTCCCCTCGGGCACCATATTCAGGAACAAAGAGAACGCACCGTGCCGCTCCTCGAAGGAGTCAGCGGATTCTCAATACGCGATTAGCATGAGCGAAAACGCCGTGGAGGTGAAACATCTGACGAAGGTCTTCCGTCCCGGACTGAAGAAGGAATACGTCGTGGCCGTGGACAATCTCTCCTTCGAGGTCCGGGCGGGCGAGGTCTACGGTCTGATCGGGCCGAACGGCTCGGGCAAGTCCACCACGATGAAAGTGGTCCTCGGGCTGATGGCGGCGAGCAAAGGTTCGGCCAAGGTCTTCGGCCTCGATTCGGGCGACATCCGCGCTCGCAACGAGATCGGATTCCTCCCGGAAAATCCGTATTTCTACAAACACCTCTCGGGGGCGGAGACGCTGCGTTTCTACGGCAAACTCTGCGGGATGAAAGGCCGTGCGCTGAAGGACCGCATCGACGAGTTGCTGCGACTCGTCGATCTCGAAGGCGCGGCGAACCGGCGTCTCGGGGGGTATTCGAAGGGGATGCTCCAGCGCATCGGCCTGGCCCAGTCGCTCATCCAGAATCCGCGTCTGGTCATTCTCGACGAACCCACCGCCGGCGTCGACCCGGTCGGTTCGCGCCAGATCCGCGACCTCATCCTGCGGCTGCGGGACGAGGGATACACCGTCTTTCTCTGTTCGCATCTCCTCGGGCAGGTCCAGGAGGTCTGCGACCGCGTCGGCATCCTTTTCGAAGGTCGGATGCGCCGCGAGGGCCGCCTCGACGAGCTCATCGAGATCGAGAACCAGACCAGCATGACCCTGGAAAACGCCACTCCCGAACTCATCGCCGGAATCCAGGAGTTGATCCGCTCGCACGAGGGGACCCGTCTCATCGAGGAGGGCCATTCCCGCGGCAGTCTCGAGCAACTGTTCATCCAGATCGCCGAACGCGGCCGGGAGGGGAAATCATGAGCGACGATTCCCCACCCTCCGCCGAATCCACTCCCCGCCCGACCCCGCGCACGGCGGGAAAAGCGGTCCCGGTGTTTTCTCCGGGCCGTGTCCTCACGATCGCCGCGAGCACGGTGACCCAGTTGGTGAGGATGAAGACCTTTTATTTCCTCCTCGCCTTCGCCCTCGTGGTGGTGGCGGTGGGAAATTTCAATATCCCGGCGACGCCGGCCAAGGAGCTTTCCATGATCAAGAAGGTCGCCTTCGGGACGATGGATATTTTCGCCTGGCTCTTTGCGATCGTGGCAACGGCGCTGCTCATCCCGAAGGACGTCGAGGACCGCACCCTCTACACGATCCTCTCGAAGCCGGTGCGGCGGGTCGAGTATCTCCTCGGCAAACTCTGCGGGGTCCTCGGCGTCATCGCCGTCTCGCTGGTGGCGATGTACGCGATTTGCGCCCTGGTGATCTTCTCGCGCGAGAGTCTCTTCGTCTCGGCGGAGTACGAATCGATGGTCGCGAGCGGCCAATACACCACAGCGGAGATCGAGGAACAGCTCTCGCTGATCCAACAACAGGGGCTGCGGGCGGAACTGGGGATCGCGGTGCTGGCTTCGTTTTTCAAGGCGGCGGTAGTGGCGGCGGTGACGATCTTTCTCTCCACCTTCGCCTCCAGTTCGCTCTTCACGATCATCGTCAGCATTCTCCTGTTCCTCATCGGACACGCCCATCACATGGCCTCGAGTTTCTGGCTCGGCGAGTCGGACCACAATGTCGCGGTGCAGATGCTGGTGAAGGTTATCAAAATCCTCATTCCCAATTACCAGCTTTTTTCCTTCAGTGAGGGGATCGTGCAGGGCGAGGCGGTTGTCTCCGCGCTCGTCTGGCAGATGGGCGGGCTCACGGCGGGCTACCTCGTGGTCTTCCTGCTTCTCTCGCTCCTCGTTTTTGTCGACAAAGAATTTTGAGTCCGGTGAAGCGCCTTTTCCAGAAAATGCCTCGTTTGGTCCTCGCGGTGATCGCCCTGGCGGCCTTCGGAGTGGCGCGGGCACCGCTGGAGGACGATCTCCGCGAGCGGCTCGTGGCGGCCGATCTGCTGCTGCCCCCGCCGGGTCGGGGAGCCTTCGAGCAAATGAGCCAGTCGGCCTTGATGGGTACCCTCGGCGGGCTGCGCTCTCTCGTGGCGACCTTTCTGACCCTCCATGC
>CAYLJC010000336.1:0-4166 GCA_964383345.1 uncultured Akkermansia sp.
CGACGTAGCGCCACATGTTTCCCCGGACGCCCTTGGGATGGATGTTGTTTTTCGGGTGGATCCGGGCCGGTTTCTCGAATTTTGATTCGCGGAAATTTTTATGCTCGACGCCTGGCGCGAGGATGCGGGGTTCGCCGTTGACGTAGGAGACCTGCATGTTGTGGGTGGCCGGACCGAGGCGGACACCGGGTTTGAAAAGGGGCATTTTTTCGCCCGGTTTGCCCGCGTTTTCGAAATACCAGACTCCGTTGGATGGCTTGTCAGGGCAGGCGACAAGGAGATCGGTTTTTCCGTCGCCGTTGTAGTCCATCGGCATGGGCCAGGCCCAGAGACCCACGCCGAGATCCACTTCGAGACCGGGATGGTTGTAGGGGAGCGGCTTCAGTTTCCAGTCGGTTTCCTCCGCGCAAAGGGGCAGCGCGGCGAGAAGGGCGGTGAGAGCGAAGATGCGGGGGGTATTCATGCGAGAAAGGGATCGGCCGGTTTTTGTTCCGGGAGCCGCTCTTGTGTCACGATTGTAAAGGGAAAGGGCGGATGGGGAATAACGCATCTGCGGTTTTGCCACAAGGCGTCAGGGGCGGGCAAGGCTTCCGCGTCATGACCCTCGGTAACCGGCGTGAGATCATTGTCACCAAAGGTTGCCTGCTCGAAATTCTGTATGACATCGCGGCGCGCTTCGCCAACGCGGGCGTTGACGGGATTGCCAATGGACGCAATGGACGCAATGGACGCATGACAGCCTGTTGGAAAAACCACGTGATGGAAAACTGCGAGGCATTTTTCCGCGTGGCGCGGGGCGCGACGAAAGAGTGGAGCGACTTGAGTTTCGCACCCGAGGATGCGAGAATGTGCCCCCGAGAATTCGCCTCCCCGGACGGAGCGGGCACTTTTTCTCAAGAAGCTCGGGGATTGCTGCGGGTGCACAGGTAGGGCGCGTTGTCCCAACGCGCCGCGAAGAACGAAGGGGCGCCGATTGGCCAAACGGTGGCGGGTTGAGGACAACCCGCCCCACCCGAACGAAATGGTGTGCGCTTCATGCTCCCTCGTTCACCGGGAAATTGTCTCGTCTTTTCCATCGCGGATTTTGCAACCGGCGTTTCCCCGGGACAAGACGGCGCATTGACATTTTTCCCGGCGCTCCCGATACTGGCGGCGATGCATCGTCCCGACCAACTCGCCCGCCTCGCCGATTCCTCGGAAAAATGGGACATCCTCGTCATCGGAGGCGGTGCCACGGGCCTCGCCACCGCAGTGGACGCGGCCTCGCGCGGCTACCGCACCGCCTTGCTGGAGCAGGCGGATTTTTCGGAGAGCACCTCCTCCAAAAGCACCAAGCTGATCCATGGCGGGGTGCGCTACCTCCGCAGCGGCGAAATCGGCCTGGTGCGCGAGTCCCTCCGCGAACGGGGGCGGCTCCTCCGCAACGCCCCGGGTCTCGTCAAGCCGCTCGATTTTGTGGTGCCGGCCTATCGTTGGCACGAACGGTTTTATTACGGCGCGGGCCTGACGCTTTACGATTTCCTCGCGGGGCGGGAGGGTCTGGGCGCGACGGCGCATCCCGGCACCGCCGACGTGTCGGAGCGGATTCCGAACCTGCGGGTCGAGGGCTTGCGCGGCGGGACCCTTTATCAGGACGGGCAGTTCGACGACGCCCGCCTCGCCGTGGCGATGGCGCGGACGGCGGTGGCCCGGGGCGCGGCGGTGGTGAACCATTGCCGGGTCGAGGAGTTGGTCAAAGAAAACGGCCGCCTCACCGGAGTGGTCGCGCGGGACGGGATGACGGGAAGAGAACATCGCCTCGAAGGCAAGGTCATTCTCAATGCCACCGGCGTGTTCACCGATTCGGTCCGGCGGATGGATGAACCCGGGGCGGAGGAAGTGGTCCGACCGAGCCAGGGCATTCACCTCGTCCTGGACCGGCGGTTTCTCGGGGGAGACACCGCGGTGATGATTCCGAAAACCGAGGACGGCCGGGTGCTGTTTGCGATTCCCTGGATGAACCGCGTTCTTCTCGGGACGACCGACACCGAACCCGTCCCGGTGGAGCTCCATCCGCAGGCGCGGGAAGAGGAGATCGAGTACCTTCTCCGTCATGCCGGGCTTTATCTGCGGGAGGCCCCGAAGCGCGGGGACATCCGCGCGGTTTTCGCCGGTTTGCGTCCTCTCGTGAGTCCGCCGCGGTCGGGAGCGGCGAGCAGTGCGACACTGTCCCGCAGCCACAGCATTTTTCTCAGCGACGCGGGGCTGCTCACGATCACGGGGGGCAAGTGGACGACCTGCCGACAGATGGCCGAGGAGGCGGTGGACCGCGCTGCTTCCTTCGGCGATCTTCCGAAGAAACCCTGTCAAACGGCGGATCTGACCCTCCTGGACGGGACTTCCACGGACATTTCGGAAAGAGGGGAGCTTCTCGACGAGGCCTTGCCCTATCGACTCGCGGATGTGGAACGGGCGGTGCGGGAGGAAATGGCCCTGACCCTCGACGATGTTCTCAGCCGTCGCACCCGCGCGACCTTCCTCGACGAGGCGGCGGCGCGACGCTGTGCGCCCTTGGTGGCGGCAAAAATGGCGGAGATGCTGGGCCGCGACGAGAACTGGATCAAGGGGGAAATCAAGGGGATGGCGGAGCGTTATTCCCTCCCGGAGACCTTGTAGCTCACAGCGTGCCCACGTCCCAGAGACCGTCGTTTTGGGAATCCGAGGGGTCGTAGCGGGCTTCGCCGAGCGTGAAATGCGGCGGCATCACCGTGAGGTTGAGCGTGAGCGCCTGCCCGTCGGCGGTGGTGGCGGTGGGCATCGCTCCGGGGTGGCCCGGGAGGTAGGGGATGAGATCCTCCGCGGTGAAAGTCGAGACGTTTTTGGAAGGGCGGTCGGCGAGGTAGCCCTTCTGCGCGATGTAGACCGCACGGAGTTTTTCGGTGGCGTCGCGTCCTGTTTTCCAATCCAGGATTCCCGAGATGGAATAGGTGACGACGGTGGCGAGCCCCAGCATCACGCCGATGACCACGGATATTTCCACGAGGGAGAGACCTTTCTCAAGACGATGGGGGGAGTGGCGGCGGGCGATCATGAGGGGAAAGGGGAGGAGGACAAGACCGAATGGTCAGGGCTTCGTTTTGACCTTCTTGGGGGGCTCGACGGTGTATTCCGCATCCGCCGTGAGATCGTTCCAAATGCGGAGCGGCAAACCACTGAAAATTATGGATAATACGATTATTGTGAAAATAATCCAGGCGACCCGCATTGTAAAGCTCTTATTTGGGTTGTTGAAGAGCTTGGCGGAGAGGCCGCCTCCGTCCTTGATGCGTGCGGTGTAGGTGATATTGGCGACCTCGAGATGGGCGGTGAGTTCGTTGAGGGCGGCGTCATTGGGCGCGGTGAGGCGATAGAGGTAGCGGCTGCCGCTTTCTTCGTTGGTCTCGTCCACCTGCACTCCGTGGGGGATGTGGTAGGGAAGGGTGTTGCAAAAAACCTGGGTGCGCTGGACAAATCTCCGCTGCAGGGCTCGATCTAGTTTCGTCTGTTGCATGAGGTTGGGGTGGTTGAACTTTTCAAGGGGTTGAGGAATCGGAGCGGAGAGGGAAGGAACGAAGTCAACGGAGTGGTTGTGTGAATGACGTCATTTTTAAAACCTGAAAAACTCCCTCCTCAAAGCCCGCTGCCGTTCATCATTTTGGGTCCCATGAGGAAGATGGGGAGGAAGGCGCCGATGAACACCATGATGATGAGGAAGGCGGCCGCCATCATCACGAAGAGGTTCACGGTCGTGGCGAACTGCTGGATGGTGTTTTCGACATCTTCTTCATACATCCCGGTGAGCAGTTGCAACTGTTCGCTGAGGGAGGAGGAGCGCTCTCCGATGGAGATGAGGTGGGCGACCTGGGGATCGCAGGAGGTGAATTTGCGGATCGCTTCGGAAAAGGGCAGACCGGTCTCGATGTAGCGTTTGCCGGCGGTGATGAGTTCGTCGTACATGGGCGTGCCCTTGAGGGATTCGGCCGAGATCTCGACGGATCGGGAGAGGTTGATCCCGTTGGAGTGCAGCATTTCGAGGCTGCTGAG
Organism: uncultured Akkermansia sp.; assembly: GCA_964383345.1. Classification (GTDB taxonomy): domain Bacteria; phylum Verrucomicrobiota; class Verrucomicrobiia; order Verrucomicrobiales; family DEV007; genus Arctic95D-9. The sequence goes on from CAYLJC010000336.1 coordinate 4,063, forward strand.
GAAGAGGAGCTGACGCATCCCGAGGATGAGTTTTTTCAGGAGCGACCAGCGCGCCATCATGAAGAAAGTCACCGCGTTGCGGACCTTCGTCACCTTGAGGAAAG
>CAYLJC010000337.1:0-4160 GCA_964383345.1 uncultured Akkermansia sp.
TATCGATCGCCGGATAGGCGCTGCCCGCTTTTCGTGTGGCGGGGTCACCGAGCGGTTTCGGGTCGAAGGTATCGACCTGGGCCGGTCCGCCACCGAGCCAGAGGAGAATGCAGGCCTGTGCTTCGCCCATGGGAAAATCAGGTTTGTCCGCCGAGGCGAGCAGCGGATTCACCCCGCCGAGGGCGGCGACCGTGGCGGAATGTTGGAGAAAGGTTCGACGTTTCATGGGCAGGGGTGGCGTTTTTCCAGTCACACCGCGGCGAAGGTGCGCCGGAGGAGGGCGATGGTCTTGTGGATGCCTTCGACTTCACCGAGTTCGCTGCCTTCGTATTCGCTGCCGATATGACCGCGATAGCCCGAGCCTTTCACGATCTGCATCATCTTGGTGTAATCGGTGTGGATTTCGTTGCCCGCCTCGTCGAAGTCGTGTGATTTCGCGGAGACACCTTTGGCATAGGGCATCAGTTCCTTGGTGCCCAGATAACGGTCGTAGGCGAGTCCTTTGGCATCTTCGGTATAGGCGGGATCGCCGAGGTAGGGAGCTTTGGCTTTCGCGTATTGTTCGGCGTCGCCCCGGTTCTTGACGACGTAAAAGTTGCCGAAGTCGGGCAGGGTGCCGCAGTTGTCGAGTCCGACGTTCCGGATGACATTGGCGAGCCAGGCTCCGTTGGAAGAGAGGCCGCCATGGTTTTCGACGATGACATTGAGGCCCATGGGGGCGGCGTGTTCGGAGAGGCGGCGGAGACCTTCGCTACAGAGATCGGCCTGATTTTCGGGGTTGAGGCCGGGGTCGGAGGCGGCGTTGACGCGGATGCTGTGGCAGCCGAGGAATTTCGCGGCGTCGAGCCATTTGTAATGGCCCTCGACGGCGGCGGTTCGCTTGGTGATGTCGGGGGCACCGAGGTTGCCGACGCGATCACACATGATGAGGAGGCTGGCGACCCCGAGGTCGTCGCCGCGTTTTTTCATCTCGGCGAGATAGGCCTGGTCCTTCGGTTGGTAGCCGAGCGTGTCGTTTTCGACAAAAAAGAAGTGATTGGACCACTCCACGGCGGTGAGGTCGAAAGTCTCTTTGGTGAATTTCGGGTAGTCGAGGTTGTCGAGTTGCCCGGCCCTCAGCATTTTGTGGAGGGACCACTGGGCGAGGGAGATTTCAAAAGGGGATTCCGGCGAGGAGGGGGCTTCGGGGGCCGCCGGTTCATTGCAGGCGGAGAGGAGACCTCCGGTGGCGAGAGCGGAGGTGGAAGTGGTGAGGAAACGGCGGCGGTCGATTGTCATGGCCCGATTGTAACCCTGTCGGGTTTTCCGCTCAACCCTCTTGACTGGCCGGATTAGGGAGGGTTTGGCGGAGTTTCGCCTCGAGGCCGGAATGGCGGTGGATGCTGTCGCTGTTCCGCACGGCGAGTTCGAGGGCGCGTTTTTCTCCGACGAGGAGGACGAGGCGTTTTCCCCGGGTGATCGCGGTGTAGAGCAGGTTGCGCTGGAGCATGATGTGGTGCTGCGAGGAGAGGGGGATGACCACGGCGGGGAATTCGCTCCCCTGCGATTTGTGGATGGTGATGGCGTAGGCGAGCTGCAGTTCGTCGAGTTCTCCGGGTTCGTAGCGGACGTGCCGGTGTCCGTCGAAGGTGACGTGGATGGAGGTCGGTTCGGGCGTGATCTCGGCGATGTGGCCGATATCTCCGTTGAAGATTTCCTTGTCGTAGTTGTTCCGGGTCTGGATGACTTTGTCGCCGGTGCGAAAGGTGGTGCCGAAACGCTCGATCTCGAATTTCAGTTCCGCCGGAGGGTTGAGGGCGGACTGGAGGGCGACGTTGAGTTCCCTGGTGCCGAGAGACTGCCGGTTCATCGGGGTGAGGACCTGGATGTCGTCGCGAGGATGGAGCGAGAAGCCCGAGGGGATTCGCTCGGTGATGAGGTGCCGGATCGTCTCGGCGATGGCCTCGGCACCCTGTCTTTCGATAAAAAAGAAATCGGAATTGGGTGTTGTTTCGAGGGAGGGGCACCGGCCCCGGTTGATCTCATGGGCGGCCAGGACGATGCGGCTGGAGGCGGCCTGCCGGTAGATTTCGGTCAGTTTCGCGACCGCGACGACCCCGCTCCCGATGATGTCGCGGAGGACGCCGCCGGGCCCGACGGAGGGGAGCTGATCGACGTCGCCGACGAGGAGAACGCTGCCGTGCGGAGGGATCGCGCTCAGGAGCGCGGCCATCAGCCGGATGTCGATCATGGAGGCCTCGTCGATGAGGAAGAGGTCTCCGGCGAGCGGTTTGTGGGCGTTGCGGGCGAAACCGGCGTGAGGCTGGTATTCGAGGGCGCGATGGATGGTGAAAGCTTCGCGCCCGGTGCTCTCGGCGAGGCGTTGGGCGGCGCGGCCGGTGGGAGCGCAGAGGACGGGTTGGACCTTTTTGGCGACGAGAATGTGCAAAAGCGCTTTGAGGATGGTGGTCTTGCCGACGCCGGGGCCGCCGGTGATGACAAAAAAGCGATGGCGGGCGGCGCGGATCACGGCATCGGCCTGTTCGGCCCCGAGTGTGAGATCGTGGTGCCGTTCGAACCAGTCGAGGGCGGCGGCGGGATCGATCTTCGGGAGAGTGGCGGGGCCTTCGAGGAGGCGGAGGATGGCCCGGGCGACGAGACTTTCGGCCTCGTGCAGGTCGGCGGGGAAAACGAGGGTTTCGGTCCCGTTGTTCTCGGCGACAACGCGGGCTTCGAGGAGAAGGTGATTCAGCGGAATTTCAAGAAGGGAAGGGGCGCAATCAAGAATCGTGCCCGCGTCGGCGAGGAGTTGTTCGCGGGGGAGGGCGCAGTGCCCGTGGCGTCCGGCAGCCTCCGCGAGGACGTGGAGGATCCCGGCCGCGAGTCGACGGGGGGCATCGGGCGCTTGCCCCATCTGGCGGGCGATCTCGTCGGCGGTGCGAAATCCCACGCCGGGCAGGTCGCGGGCGAGTCGGTAGGGATCGGCGCGGAGGATGTTGACGGCTTCTTCGCCATAGTTTTTATACAGGCGCAGGGCGCGGGCGGTGGAAAGTCCGTGGGCGTGGAGAAAGATCATGATGTCGCGGACAGAGCGCTGCCTTTTCCACGAATCCTTGATGCGGAGCCGCCGCGCCTTGCCGATCCCGGCGACTTCTTCGAGTCGCTGGGATTCCGAGTCGATGACGCGAAAGGTGTCGATCCCGAAGGCCTCGACGATGCGGCCGGCGTAGGTGGGACCGATCCCGTCGATCAAGCCGCTGGCGAGAAACCGGCGGATGCCGTCGGGGGTCTCGGGAGGGAGGGCGTGGATGCGATCCGCCTCGAATTGCCGACCGAAACGGCGGTCGTTTTTCCACTGCCCCGTCGCCCGGATGCGCTCGCCCTCGACCACGGCGGGGATGCGTCCGCGCACCGTGGCGGTCTCGCCGCGTTCGTCCCGCACTTGCATGATGGTGTAGCCGTTTTCTTCGTTGTGAAACACGATGGCGTGGACGGTTCCCTCGATTTCGGGGACGTTGTCGGCGGACTGACTCATGAGAAAACGGCGGACGGGAGCGGAAGCGGGTTGATTCTCGTGCTTTACAAGCCTTTACCTGTGTCGCATATTCGCCGCCCCATGGCAATTCTATCCATTTTGTTAACGGTGATCATCATCGTGGTCAGCATACTGTTGGTGCTGATCGTATTGATCCAGCGTCCCAAGCAGGAGGGACTCGGCGCTGCGTTCGGCGGCGGCTCGCTCGATTCGGCTCTCGGGGCCCATACCACGGATATTCTCCAGAAGTTCACGACTTGGCTCGGAGTGGTCTTTTTTATCTCGGCGATTGGTCTTGCGATGGTGAAAACCCGTGAATTCCGCGACTCGGCTGCGAGCGATCTGCTCGAAGGGGTCGAGGCGAAACAGCCCGATATGCCGGGATTGCCGCCTGAATTGATGAATCTCCCGGGCCAGGAAAACCTCACGGCCGATCCCGGCACCGCGCCCGGGGAGGCTCCGGCATCCCCCGAAACGCCGCCGACGGAGTCCACCCCTGAAGCCGCGACTCCCGCGCCCAAAACCGCACCGGCACCGGCTCCTGAAGCCGCGACTCCCGCGCCCGAAACCGCACCAGCCCCGGCGGCACCAGCCCCGGCCCCGGAAAGTGCACCCGCCTCTGAAAGCACTCCGGCACCGGCGACAC
>CAYLJC010000338.1:0-4156 GCA_964383345.1 uncultured Akkermansia sp.
GAGGCGGCGGGCGAGGAGACAGCCCTGACCGAACGGGTTTTTCCCGTAACGCACCTTCATCGCCTCGCTTTCCCCGCTGATATCAAAGGCGGCGAGATCCTCGCTGCGCATCAATTTGACGGCCTCGTCGTACATGTCGGTGTAGGCGCGGACCTGTTTCTGCCGGTACTTCCCGACGAAGGGTGCATCGAGTTTCTCGGCGAGAGTGCGATGAAAATGGAAACGCTCCTCGGTCATGCCCCGCGCCAGGGCGCTGTTGTGCAGCCCGCCCTCGGGATCGCGGATCGTCAGGGGCGAAAAACCACTCTCGAAAAATCCCGCGCCGGGGTGGGAGGATTCGTTGCCGATCATGACACTGCCGGGGAGCGAGGGATTGCCCCGTCCGTTGAATTTCAGCAGCCACGCCCCCATCGCGGGATGGCGGATGGAACTGCGGAGTTCGTAGCTGGTGTGCATGAAGTAGTTCCCCTGTTTGTGGGCTCCCTGGGTCGAGGTCATCGACCGGATCACGGCGAGTTTTCCGGCCTGTTTCGCAAGCAACGGCAGATTTTCGGTGAGCTTGATAGTATCGACGGGAGTGTCGAGCCGCTGGGTCGGCCCCATCACGGAGGTGGTTTTCGGGTCGAAGGTATCGAGGTGCGACATGCCGCCGTTCATGTAGAGGTAGACGACCCGCTTCGCCGTGGCGACCTGGCGCAGGTCCGAGGCACCGGCACCGGCGGCACGGGAGAGATCCGGCAGCGCGGCAATGGCGCTGACTCCGAGGAAAGACCGGGCCGCCCGCGCGACAAAACCGCGTCGAGAGAGATTGGATTTCAGATTTTGCGTTTCCATGGCTTCAGACGGGAAAGAGAGAGGGTCGGGCGGGTCGCTCGACCCTCTTTTGCAGAGGGGATTACTGGATGAAAAGGAACTGGCGGGTGTTGAGCAACGTCCAGACGATGCCGCGGAGACTCCCGGACTCGGGGTCGGCCTCCCAGGCTTCCCGGAAGATGACTTTTTCATCGCTCGTCGGCAGGCGGCTCAGCAGGGTGAGGTAGATAGTGTCGAGTCGGTCGCGGAATGTTTCGCCGCGCATGTCGCGGGAGAGGACGGAATGACGGCTGGTGATGGCGTCGAGAACGGGGCCGTTGAGGAGGGCGAGCGACTGTGTCACGGAGGCGTCGTCGCTGGCGTTTTCGATGAGTTCGCGATCACTCTGGCCGAACTCGCGCAGAAAATGTCCCGCCGGCGCCGGCGACTGCAACTCGGAGGCCCGCAGCATCCGCCGACGGATCTGGCGGTTGAAGCGCCGGTAGCTCCCGCGTGCCTCTCTCGTGCGAATGTTCCATCCGGCGATCTCTTCCGCGCGGCGGGCCAGGGCCTGCTCCCGCAGGGCTTCCTCCTCCTCCGCGAACATCGCCTCGACCAGCTCGTCGATGATCCCGTCACCGCCGTCGCCACCAGCCATTTCCATTTCACCACCGGCCATTTCCCCTCCGTCACCGGTCGAGGTCCGCCTCGCCACGACCTCGCCGGGATCGCTTTCCTCTTTGGAAAAAACAAAGGCCACTTCCTCGAGGAAGGCGGCGTCCCCCTCCTGCGGAGCCCGCTCCCGTGCGGCGCGATCCCCCGGAGCGGCGGAGACCTGTGCGAGTTTGCGGTCCAGTCCGTCACGGTAGACGGTCTCCTCGATATGGAGGGCGAGTTGTCGGCGGATCCGTCGCGCCTCGGCGGTGGCTTCGCGGACGAGCCGGGGGTCTCCCTCCTCGCGAGCCTGGACCACCTTGGCCCTGGCGGCATCAATCTCGACGGAGAGCTGGTCCTGGACTTTTACCACTTCCTGGAGATTTTTGAGAAATTGCACCGGTCCCTGGTCGTAGACGGCTTCGCCAATCAGCCGCACCCTGGCGACGCGTTTGCGGGCGGTGAGATCACGGTAGACGTCGGGCGCGTCGGGATCGGGCACGGTCATGGCGACGAGGGAATCCCAGATCTGCTCGGCACTCATGCGGCGAAGGAGCGGGCCGGGAAAATGATAGGGTGCCCCCGGAACGGGTTCTTCGAGGGAGGCCTCGCGCTGGTAGGCATCGGTCCGATAGAGGATGCGCTGGAAGGCGCGGATGTCGTACTCGAGCGAGATCATCAGTTCCTCGAGGTAGTCCATCAGGGCCGCGTTGGTCGCCACGGTGTTTTCCTTGAGATCATCGACGGGCTCGATCAGGCCGAGGCCGAAAGCCCGTTTCCAGAGCCGGTTGACGATCACCTGGGTGAAGCGGGGATTCTCCGGAGAGGTGAGCCATTCGCCAAAGGCGATCGCGGGATAATCGTCCGCACTGAAATCGGCCTCCTTTCCGAAAAGGGCGGAGGGCTCCACCACGGAACGGGGTTCGGCGTCGTCATATTGGTAATCGGTGGGCAGGCGCAAGGGACGGGTGGACTCGTGGACCATGGTGAAGCGGAGCGGAAAAAGCACCTCCGAAGCCGCTTTTCTCAGTCGTGTTGCCTGCGGCGCGGACATTTTTTCCCCTCTCCGCCTCTGCACCGCCGCAAGGGATCGCCGCGTCAGGGGAGAGGAGTTGACCCCGGCCAGTCCGAAGGTGAAGGCGGCGAAACGGTAGTAGTCCTGCTGCGTCATCGCATCGAAGGGATGATTGTGACACTGCGCGCAGACGATCTGGGTGCCGAGGAAGAGTTGCGAGGTCATCGCGAAATTGTCGAGCGGCATGCCGTAATCACGGAGGGTGTAGCCGATCGCGGGATTTTTCCAGACCTTGCCCACGGCGGTGACGAGTTCGTAGACGAATTCGTCATACGGTTTGTTCTCGCGAATCGCGGACTTGATCCACTGTTCGTAGGCGAGGCCCGCCGTGATACTTTGCCCGCCTCCGGTGAGATTGGTGCGGACGCGGAGGAGGTCGGCGAAATAATTGTAGAGGTGGGATTGGTAACCCTCGGACCCGATGAGACTGTCGATCAGCGCCGCCCGTTTCCCGGGATCGGTCGATTCGAGAAAGGCGGTCGTTTCCTCCCGCGTCGGGATGCGACCGATCAAATCGAGGTGGATGCGGCGGACAAAGGTCTCGTCACTGGCGGAGGGATTGGGTTTCACCTCATTCTCCTCCAGCGCTTCCCGGATGAAGCGGTCTATTTTTGCCACCGCATCGACCGTCTCCACGGGATTTCCGGAGGCGGATCGCGCCACCGAAACGGAAGCGGTGAGACAGAGCGCCAGCGCGGCACCACGAATCGGGATTTTCATAACAAAGGGACTGACTGAGGGAACCCCGGAATCATGCTCAGGTTTCGGAAAAAAGATCCGCCCGTTCGCGACGGGAGATCGCGGAGATCCGGCAAGCCCCCGGGTCAGCGCTTCAATTCGGCGAAAATGAGACGGCCCGCGCTGGTCTGCACCGCGCCCGCGACCACGACGTGCCGGGTCGTGCCGATGTGGCGTTTGCCGTGATTCACAACGATCATGGTCCCGTCGGGCAGATAGCCGACGGCCTGGTGTTCGTCTTTTCCCTCTTTCACCAGTTCGAGATCGATTTCGTCACCGGGCGAGACAATGGGGCGCAGGGCGAGGGCCAGCTCGTTGAGGTTGAGAACATTGAGTCCCTTGAGCCTCGCCACTTTGCCGAGATTGCCGTCATTGGTGAGGATGCGGGCACCCATGAGATCGGCAAGTTGGACCATTTTCGCCTCGGACGAGAGACCGCTCTCGAAACTCTCTTCGCGGATCTTCACCTCGATGTTCTCCGCTTTCATCGCATTGAGAGAATCGAGGCCGCGTTTTCCCCGGCTGCGTTTGACCTCATCGGCGGACTCGGCCATTTTCTGCAGTTCGTCGAGGACGAAGCGCGGCACCACCAGCGAACCGCCGAGGAAACCGGCCGCGCAGATGCCGGGGATACGTCCGTCGATGACGATGTTGGTGTCGAGCAAAGTCGGGAGATCCTGGAGCGAGTCCTGACGAAACCGCACATAGGGAATCAGGAGCGAGAACTCCTCCCGCTTGCTCCGAATCGCCAGCATCACTCCGATAAACCCGAAAGCGAGGAAAATGGCGAGGTGAAAAATGCTTTCCGCAAGTTGGAACTGTTCCACCCAGCCGGACTGGAAAAAATCGACCCGCGTCACCAGCCAGGCGCAGAGCAGTCCGATGAGCAATCCGACG
>CAYLJC010000339.1:0-4154 GCA_964383345.1 uncultured Akkermansia sp.
GTCTTTTCCGCTCAAAGCTCCTTCGATTTCGCGGGTTGATTGCCTCGGGTGGGCGGCTCGATGTCCGTCCCTCCGTTTGTTCCGTTCGCCCCGTCTTTCGTCCGGGAAAGCACTTCGCGGGTCGGGCGGTAGGGGGCCTGCAACTCCTCCTGCAACCGGATCACCCCCCGGAAGTCCGCGGGCGAATCCTCCTCGGAGCGACCGAAGGCACCCACCTCGATGAGGTTGAAAACCATCGTTCCGATGTCCTCCCCTTCCCGGATGCCCCAGGATTCCAGGACGGCCACCGCCATCGGTCCGAATTTCGAGAGGGCGTATTCGACGGTGCCCTCCAGCAGTTCACGACCGCTGACGTGGCGGTGCTCGATGAGCTCATCCTTGCGCAAGGTCTTGAGGGTGTGGTCGAGCGCGTCCTTGAGGAAATGGTATCCGTCACTCTGGTAACGCCGATCTCGGCTCGTGATGGTTTTGACGGCGACGTCGAACTGAACTTTTTCCATAAGGCGGGACGGGAAGATTGCGTACCTCCCTTTCGCCAAAAAGCCCGTGCGAGTCAAGAAGCAAAGCCCCGGAGAGGGAAATCTTCCGCACGGGAAACGGCTTTGCGGGAGGCTGGCCTTTCCCGAGAAAAGCGCTGCCCGGGGGATTTCACGGCCGCTCTCACTGCGGATTCGACAACTTTTTGAGGAGGGCCTCGAAAAGCGATTGCGACTTTTCCGGCGTGGCCGCCTCGACCTCCGTCTCCTCCTCGATGACCAAGCCCAACTCATCCGGCAGTTTCGGTCGTGTCGTCTCCCCCGTGGTGGTGAGCTCGGGGATCTCGACCTCATCCGTGGTGATGCGGTTCGGATTGCTCTTGAGGAAGGTGTTGATCGGGACCCGCACGGTCCGGTCCTCGAATCGCAGGCTGCGATGCAAATCCATGAATTGTTTCGGCGTATGATAGGTCACGTGGTTGCGGGGATACAGCTCTCGGCGCATCCCCACCCGGAGATCTTTGCGGATCTCGAAATGCAAGTGCGCGGAATACATCCGGTAGGGCCCGCATCCGATCGTGCCGACCAACTGCCCGCGGGTGACCTGCTGCCCGAGACGCACCGAGCGGACCTTGAGATGACCGTAGAGGGAATCGACAAAGGCGATCTGGCCGTTCCGCTCGCGGTAGGCGTGGCGCACGATCACGACGTTGCCCCAGCCCTTTTTATAATCCTCGGAAAATACAACGACGCCGTGGGCGATCGAATAGACCGGATCCCCCTCGTCCGTGTCCCCACCGCCATTTCCGTTCCAATCTTCGCCGAGGTGGCCGTTGGGGGAAAATCCGCGGAAGATGTAGTAGCCGACTCCGTCCGGTTTCCCCACCGGATAGTCGAAACCGTCCGCCAACCGGGCCGTGGAGTAGGACTGGGCCGCCGCCGGAAGAAGCACCGCGATCTGGCTCAACCATGCCGCCGCGAAAATCGCGAACACACGGGAGCAACAACGGGCATGAGGAAAACGCGACATGAAAACGTGAAATGAAATCCGCTGGACGATTCTGGAAACGCTTCGGAACGGGAGCACCTTAGACACAAGTGACGGAGAAAACACAAAACAGAGGAGACCGCGGCAAGCAAGCAATAGATTTCTCGCCTCGAAGGATCTCGCGTTCCGGGGAACGCTCCGCCCCGAAAACACCACGCGAGAGCGCATCTTTCCACAAAATCCACTCCCCCACAAAAAAGGAAATCTCACCAGCAAGTCTCATAATTGAAATATTTCTCAAATACCTCTTGTATTTCTACTGAAATTGGTCACAATTGCCAGAACCGAGTATTTCTCCTGATGATTGTGGTATTTACATTCACGTGATTCGCAGAGGATATGGCCCAGACCAGAACCCGTCTCGGGGAACCCTAGTTCAGAAACATGGCAGACGAAGAAGCACCAGAATTGATGACCGTGAAAGAGACCGCAGAATACCTGCGCATCCCTCTGCCCACGGTGTATTACCTTGTTCAGCGGGGGCAATTGCCTGCGATCCAGATCGGCGGGCGTTGGCGGATCAAGCGCAGCCTGCTTGATCGCGACATCCTCAAGACCGACGAAGGCGGCCAGCCGACCGTGCTGGTGGTCGATGACGACCCGGCTCTCCAGACGCTTTTCAAGCAGTTCCTGAAAAAAGCCGGATTCGGACGCATCGTCGTGGGAACCGGGGCCGAAGCCCTCACCTACGCCGAGAAGCAGCGTTTCGACCTCGTTTTCCTAGACCTCAAGCTCCCCGACATTCCCGGAGACGAGCTCTACGCGAAGTTGAAAAAGCTCTATCCGGATCTTCCCATCGTCATTATCACCGGCTATCCCGACAGCGAAATCCTCACCAAGATCCTTTCGAGCGGTCCGGTCACGGTCATCAAAAAGCCGATCGAGTACGATCAGCTTAATCGCACCGTGAAGATCCTCGGACACAAAGGTGCCGACGCCGCGTGATCCCCCTTCCCCCCATTCGGTTCTGAGAAAAGAAGGCTCCCTCCCGCGAGGGGGCCTTTTTTGTTTTTGTGTAGACCGCCTCTCCCTCTTCCGGACGCTCTCCCCCGCCCCGTCCCGACGATCCACTGCCCGACTCCGAGCCAGGCTCGGTTTCTTTACCCCCGCTCCTCTGACTCCGGTGCGCTGGCGCGGTCGAGTTGACCGAGATCCGCCGCGCTCAGCCCCAGGCGCGTCGATCGGATCAGGCTGTCGACCTGGGCGATGCTCGTCGCGCTGGCGATCGGAGCGGTGACACCTTCGCGGGCCATCAACCAGGCCAGGGACACTTCGGCGGGCGAGGCGTCGTGCGCGGCGGAAACGGCATCGAGCGCATCGAGGATCCGCAGACCGCGAGGATCGAGGTATTTCCCGACACCCTCACCCCTCGGACTTTTTCCCAAATCATCCTTCGAGCGATATTTCCCCGAGAGAAAACCCGAGGCAAGGCTGTAGTAGGTGATGACATCGAGGCCTTCGGCGATCGCCAGATCCCGCAGCGGTCCCTCGTAGGCGGTGCGATCGTAGAGATTGTATTCGGGCTGCAAGACCTCGTAGCGCGGCAGACCCGCATCCGCCGCCGTCTTCAGCGCCTCCCGCACCTGCACGGCATCGTAATTGGAAGCGCCGATGGCCCGCACCTTGCCCTGTTGGATCAACTTTTCATAGGCTCCCAGGGTTTCCTCCACCGGAGTTTCGGCATCGGGAAAATGGCTGAAATAAACGTCGATCACATCCGTGCGAAGCCGCTTCAGCGACGCCTCGGCCGCCTCCATGATGCGCCGGGCCGAAAGACCGCTCTTGTCCGGCCCCAAAGACATGCCCACTTTGGTGATAACGACCGTTTCGGCGCGGCGCGCGGGATTGGCCTTGAACCAGTTTCCGATGATGGCCTCGGATTCCCCGCCCTGATTGCCCGGCACCCACAGCGAATAAGCGTCCGCCGTGTCGATCGTGCGGATCCCTCCATCAGCCAGCCGGTCCAGCAACGCGAAGGAGTTTGCCTGATCCACCGTCCAGCCGAAAACGTTCCCGCCGAAAACGAGAGGAGAGATGTCGATACCGGCCTTTGCCAGCGGACCTTGGGCGGAAGATGCGGTGTTTTGTTCTGCTGTCATGATGTTCTTGGCTGGCTCTGGCTTACGATACGTCCCTGAGGGCAGGTTCGGTCAGCCTGACCGGGAGACTTTTGGCAAGATTTTGAAACGAGGAAGGGGTGTTGCCTCCGTGTGCCGCGAGACGGGTAAGAAGCGTCGTGTCCTGCTTGGCTGGCGAGGAGAACCGTTCCGCCCCCGGGTTTCGAGACCAGGGTTCGAGTCTCCAGCGGCGAGACCCTTTTGATTGACCGGAACTGTTCCCTGAAGATGGGAAAAAGTGGCGGAGCGGACGGGATTATCGGGCGGAGCCCGATGCGCGGGGAACCGTTGCTTCGCAACGGTGATCGCGTGCGCTTCGCGCCGGGGCGCGCCAACCCGCTTCGCGGGTTCGAGTCTTCAGCGGCGAGACCCTTTTGATTGACCGGAACTGTTCCCCGAACATGGAAACGAGTGGCGGAGCGGACGGGATTATCGGGCGGAGCCCGATGCGCAGGGAGCCGTTGCTTCGCAACGGTGATCGCGTGCGCTTCGCGCCGGGGCGCGCCAACCCGC
>CAYLJC010000340.1:0-4153 GCA_964383345.1 uncultured Akkermansia sp.
GGTCCGCGTATCCTCGACCGGGTCATCGCCTACGACACCGTTGCGGTGTGCATCGTCGGCATGATCGTCCTGCTCTCGATTCGCTGGCAGACCAAGCTTCTCATTGAAATCATGCTCATCTTCTCGCTGCTCGGGTTCATGGGCAGCGTCGCCTTTGTCACCTATCTGAACACCGTCATCCCGCGCCAGCGTGATTCCAGCGAGGCCTGGAGACGGGAAAAAGCCGCCCGGAAACAGGAGCAGGCCTCCAAACCGAGCCGACCAGAGCCATGACAGCCATGATCAGCGACGCACTCATTTGTCTCCTCCTCCTGACCGGCTCCACCCTGATGTTGCTGGCCAGCATCGGCGTGTTGCGTTTTCCGGACACCCTCTGCCGTTCCCACGCCCTCACCAAGGCCACCACCTTCGCCGGCAGCCTGCTGCTCATCGCCCTCTGGATCGCGCTGGGAGACGACATCGCCGGACTCAAGATCCTGCTGGTGATCCTCTTCAGCATGCTGACGATCCCGCTCTCCAGCCAACTCGTTGCCTCCCTCTACTACCGTCTGCTCCATCCCCTCGACCAGCGCAAAAAAGAGGCCGCGGAAAAGTCTCCCGACATCTGAAATCGGGAACGAGGGTGGGGGAACACTCGAAGACGGCGGGATAATGATTGACCGGGGCGGGCAACAGGGGCTTTACTTCAGCGCGGTTTTCGCAGATCCCACGATGCAACGATCCCTGAAGTTCCTCGCGCTCCTCGTTTTCCTGTTCCCGTTTTCCCCCCATGATCTGTGGGGGCGGGAGGTGCCGACGAAGACGCCGAACATCGTCTTTTTCTTCACCGACGACCAGACCACCAGCACGCTGGGCTGCTACGGCAATGCCACCGTGAAGACCCCGCACATCGACGGTCTCGCGGCGCGCGGGGTGCGTTTTGAAAATGCCTTCGTCAGCCAGCCGATCTGCTGGGTCAGTCGCACCAGCATCCTCACCGGGCTGACCGGACGCAGCTACGGCACGCCGGAGCATCCCGATGTCACGCGGATCGACGCGGGGGAAATCCTGTACAGCGACCTCCTTCGCGAGCGGGGCTACCGCACCGGCTTTTACGGAAAATGGCATGTAAAAATGGCCGACCCGGACTACCGGGGAGCGGATCATTTCGACGAGTTCGAGGCCATTGGACGAAATCCTTATTACAAAAAACAAGCCGACGGATCGCTCCGGCACGAGACCGAACTCATCGTAGATCGCGGGATCGCCTTTCTCCAAAACCAGCCTTCCGACCAGCCTTTTGCCCTCAATCTCTGGTTCAACGCCTGCCACGCCGAGGATAGGGACCGCCGACCGGGGATTGGTTTTTACCCCTGGCCGCGCTCGCTCGACGGGTGGTATGAGGATGTCATGATCGCTCCGCCGGAACGGAACGATCCCGCCCTCTTTGAAGCCCTGCCGGAATTCTATCGCACCTCGCTCTCCCGCGAGCGCTTTTTCTGGTCGCTCAACACTCCGGAGAAATACCAGACCAACCTGCGCGCCTACTACCGCATGGTCAGCGGGATCGACCGCGAGATCGGGCGCTTCCTCGCGGCCCTGGAGGAGGCGGGCCTCGCCGACAACACCATCGTCGTCTACTCGGCGGACAACGGCTATCTCATGGGCAACCGCGGACTCAGCGGGAAATGGTCGCATTTCGAGGAATCCCTCCGCGTGCCTCTGATCGTCGCCGATCCGCGTGTTCCCGCGTCCGAACGCGGCAAAGTGAGCGGGGCTCCCGTTCTCAACCTCGATCTCCCGGCGACCTTTCTCGACTGGGCGGGGGCGGCGGTTCCGGTGCGCTATCAGGGCCGCAGCCTCGAACCACTCGTCTCGGGAGCGCCGCCGGCCGACTGGCGCAGCGAGACGTTTCACGAGCATTTTGCGGTGCGGAACCGCATCCCCGCCTGGGAAGGATTGCGGAACGAAACCTTCAAATACGCCCGCTACTTCGACGAAGGGGACTACGAATTTCTCTACGATTTGAAAAACGATCCCGGCGAGCGGACCAATCTCGCGGGCGATCCCGCGTATGCCGCCCCTCTCGCGGAAATGCGCGAGCGCACCACGGCGGTGGTCGCGGAGCTGGGCGGACCGCTCGCGCCGATGACAGAACCGTTCGTTCCCTCGACCGAGGCGCATCCGGCGGCTTCGGCAACGGTCGGTGCGCGGCCGGACCAAGACGGCTTCGTCCGGATTTTCGACGGCAAAACACTGCGCGGCTGGAGCGGAGATGAAACCTACTGGTCGGTTGAGGACGGCGCTCTCACCGGGGTGACGGACGGTTCCCTGAAAACAAACCGCTTTCTCACCTGGACCCATTCGACCGTCCGCAATTTCGATCTCCGGGTGAAGGTGAAAGTGACCGCCGGCGGGAACAGCGGGATCCAGTACCGCGGCACTTCGGAACCCGCCATCGGGCTCGATATCGTCTCGGGCTACCAATGCGACGTCGTGGCGAACAACCCGAATTACAACGGCATGCTCTACGAAGAGCGCGGACGTCGCATTCTCTCCCACACCGGCGAAAAAGTTATCGTCGCTCCCGACGGGCAGCCTTGGGTCGTCGGAAAAATGGAGGTGAAATCATTCGCTCCCGGCGAGTGGCACGATTATCGCGTTCTCGTGCGGGGAAATCATCACCGGCACTGGATCAACGGACATCCCACCGCCGATCTCGTCGATCTCGATGAAAAAGGCCGCGCCCTCGAGGGTGTTCTCGCGGTGCAGGTCCATGTCGGGCCGGCCATGAAAATCCAATACAAGGATTTCAAAATCAAACATCTCCCCGACGATCTGCCCCTGCTGACGACGGCGGACCGCCCCATCCCGTCCGAGGCCTACGGCGTGAAACCCCAGGGGAAAATTCCGGCCGATTGGAAAGCGCCGATCTACGGGGAAAGCACACGATGATCCTTCCCTCCCGCATCCGTTTGTTCCTGTTTCTCGGAAGTGTCCTGTTGCTCTCCGGCTTCGTCGCGGAACCCGGCCGCGCCGGTGATCGCGCGGAATGCGCGGAATGCGACAAAAAAAGGCCGGGTTTGCTGGAGCGACGTCCCTGTGGTCCCGATTCGATCAAGGGGCCACTGCGCTACCTTTTTTTCCAGGGCTGCGCCGGAGCGGATTTTCGCGAGGCCTGCCGCCGCCACGACGCCTGCTACGACACCGTGGGCTCCTGCCGGGCCTGTTGTGACCGGGAGTTCCTCGAAGCCCTCCTCGCCGAGTGCGAGCGCTCCCGGTTCCCCGCCCACGCCCGCTTCCGCGCCCGCATTTCCTACTGGGCGGTACGGGTGGCGGGCCGATCGGCCTGGGAAGCGGCGCAGATCCTCGCGTTGCGCAAGGCGAGCGGCGAGGCCGCGCCCCCGCGCGAGGCCTTTACCGGTATTTTCGCCGGTTTCGCCGAATTGCCGTTCGTGGGCGAAAGCCGGTGACGAGAGGGGGTTCCCCTTTATTTTTCCCCGCCGGCGATGAGCACGCTGAGGTGGCTGACGAGGTAGTCGAGGCGATCGTTGACGTCGCTCATTTCGAGGAGCCGCTGTCGCTCGGCCGAGTCGTTCACAAAACTCTGTCCGACCACGTCGGCGATCGCGGTGGGATCCTTGACGCAGCGGAGATGCTCGCGGAGCTGCTCCGAAAT
Source organism: uncultured Akkermansia sp. (assembly GCA_964383345.1). Classification (GTDB taxonomy): domain Bacteria; phylum Verrucomicrobiota; class Verrucomicrobiia; order Verrucomicrobiales; family DEV007; genus Arctic95D-9. The sequence goes on from CAYLJC010000340.1 coordinate 3,659, forward strand.
CGCCTGTCCCTCGCCGCAGAGACGGCTGCTCATATCGACGAGTTCCAGTGCGGCTGAGACGGCGAGGTCGGGATTGCCGAGGTAGCAGGGCAGGGGAGTGATCGAGGCGATCCGGAACGGAGCGTGCTGCTCCCACCCGCTGATCTCGACCCGTCGGATCCCGGAGAGCATCAGGTGCGAGGTGCCGTCGGGGTGGGTGACGCAGGCGCGCACCAGACCCGCCGTGGTGATGCGGTGCACCGGATCAGAGCTCGTTTCCACATCGATCCCGGCGCGGGCATGACCGATGCAGAACATCCGATCCCGCTCGAGGGCGTAGTTGAGCATGGCCCGGTAGCGCGGCTCGAAGATAAAAAGAGGCATGTAGCCGTGAGGGAACAGGGTCGCTCCTCCCAGCACCATCACCGGAATTGTTTCCGGTATTTCTATCTTGTCACAAGGCATCACCAACTTGATTACGAATAAAGGAGAAGATGGTGTCGGGGTTTTTACTGG
>CAYLJC010000341.1:0-4137 GCA_964383345.1 uncultured Akkermansia sp.
GGGCGGCGACGGAAATCAGCTTCGGGCCGAGCAGGCGGACCGCCGCGAGCACGACGAGGAGACCGGCGACCGCGAGGGCGGCGAAGATGAGGAGGAATTGTTTCATGACGAGCATGGCATGAAGAGGCGATACCTGATGCCGCCGTTTATTTCAAAACGATCTCGTGGAATATTCCAGACATGTTTATGCAAAATGAAGCAATAGAGTGGGGAGTCCGCTCGACGGGGGCGCCCACCCGCTCGCGGCTTCAATGCGGGCATCTCCTCGTCGAGCTGAGCCGGGGTTCCGACGAAATCTGTCTTGCCTCGAAGTGTCTCAGCGATGAGGAGATTCGGGAAGGCATCCCCGCCGATGCTCCGGTGCAGTGGACGAACTGGACCGTCTGCACCGGGTCGCACGAGGTTCAGGTGCTCCCGGGACTGCCCGATCTGCCGGTTCTGGCGCGGCAGGACCCCGTTTTTGAGGTGCCTCCCGGCGGCGAGGAAAAGGTCTTTGTCCGCATCCCGGTGACGGTGTTTGTGCAAGTGAGCGAGCGCGGGGGGGAAATCCTCGCCGAGTTCCCCACGGAGGCGCTGCCGAAAGTGAAATTCGGCGAGCCGGACAAGGAGGAATCGTGTTTTCTCCTCGCGGATTCGCCTCGCAAGACGGCTCTGCGCGATCTCGACGGGGCGGTGGTGCAGGCACCCATCCTCATCCGCAATGAATCTCGCGAGGTGCTCCGGGTGACCCAAATCTGTCTGCGCGTCGCCCACCTCTCGATTTATCGTTCCGGAAACTCGCTCTGGGCGAGTGAAACCCTGGTGCGCTACCAGGGCGGGGAAAATCCCAGCCGCATCAGCGTGAAATCGGGCGCTCCGGTCGAGGCGGGAGGCGCCACTCTCATCGCCGGTCCCCGCGAGGGCGGTCCCGCAACCCTCGTCGGACGCACCTTCCGCTCCTTCCGACAGTGGACGCGGAGCGCGGCGCATTGTTTCTGAGTCAGCCGGGAGGGTTTTTCCGTTGCAGAATTTTTCACAGGTTTCGTAGGATTCCCTCCATGGCTGGCATTGTACAGAGCGGAGCCGGCGGAGGCAGCATCGCCATTTTCGGAGGTTCCTTCGACCCGGTTCACCGGGGGCATCTCGCGATGGCCGCTACCGCCCGCGAGCGCTTCGCCCTCGATGGAGTGATCTTTGTGCCCTGTGCCGTTTCGCCCTTTAAAAACGGCACCATCGCGAGCGGACCGCAGCGCCGCGAGATGCTCGAGGTGGCGCTGGCGGAGTCGGCGATGGACTGGGCCGAGGTCTCCGATTTTGAACTCGACCGCCCCGCTCCCAGCTACTCGTGGGAGACCGCCCGTCATTTTTCGGAAACGAGGCCCGGGATCGAGTGGCATTGGATCCTCGGGACGGACCAATGGGACCGGATCGACCGCTGGGCCGAGCCGGAGCGGCTGCGCAGCTCGCTTCATTTCCTCGTTTTTTCCCGCAGCGGTGTTGTGGTGCGGGAACGGCCCGGCTGGCGCTACAGCGCCGTGCCTTTTGCGCATCCCGCCTCGTCGACCGCGATACGGGCGGATTTCGACGCGCACCGCGAATGGCTCACCCCGGGCGTGGCGGAGATCGCCGGGGGGATCTACGGGAGGGGATGAAGTGCTTCGTCCGATATCGATTCCGAAAAAACAAACGATGATTTTTCATTGTGGGTTTTTCCAACAGGCGGTTAGGCTCGGGCACATGCTTTTCCGAATTCTTCCCCTGGGCATCGTTCTTTTCTGGCTGGGCAGTGTCGGGTGGCTCTGTGCGGTGGTCTGGGCACCGCCCGGGTCGCGCATGGCCCGGGTCGATCCGCGCGAGGTCTATCGCGTCTTTTTCTCGTGGAACGATTCCACCAACATGACCCTGCTCGAACACGGTGTCCGTCGCGGGCAGGTCACCGTCTCGGGAGGTTCGGGCAACGATCCGGAGACGGGAGTGTTCACCCGCGACCTCTCTCTCTCGGGTTCGGTCGAGCGCTACGATCCGCGCAGCGTGTCTCATCTCGTCGATCTTTTCTGGAAAGGGACGGTTTCGTTCACCGAGGCGATGGCCTTGTTGGAGAGCGATTTCTCCATTCGCGTTCCGGGACAGGATCTCAGCGCGCGTCTCCACTACCTCGAGTCCGCCGGAACGGTCGACCTTCGCGTGTCGAAGGACGGCCGCGAGATCCTGGGGTTCGACGACCTCGCGTCCGGTTCGGGCGGGAGCACCGCGGAATCTCCGCTCGCGATGCTCGGAGCCATGGCTGGGGGTGGTTCGGGCGGGCTCGGGGCGCTCGGCGGGCTCGGACTCGGGTCCTTGCACCCCGGCGCCTTGTCGTTGGAGGCGAGTGCGCGGATGGGAAATTTCAATTTCGGAGGGCGCGATATGCGGGCCTACTTCCTGACCCTGCGCAATCCCGTTCACGATCAGGAACTGCGCGTCTACCTCAGCGAAGCGGGGGAGCCGTTAAAAATAGAATCGGATCTTGGCTTTGAGGCCGTATCGGAGATTCTTGTCCCGCTCGACGCCTATCGCCGCGACCTTCCCCCGAAAATCGAATGATCGAAATCGCCAACCTTTCCATGCGCTACGGCGATCTCCTCGCCCTCGACCACCTCGACCTCACGATCGAGCGGGGCGAGTTTTTTGCTTTCCTGGGACCGAACGCGGCGGGAAAAACCACCACCATCAAGTTGCTCACCGGGCTCCTCGAACCAACCACCGGTTCGGCGAAAATTTGCGGCCACGATATTCAGAAGGAACCGCTCGAGGCCAAAAAGCGGATCGGTTACATCCCCGATGTCGCGGAATTTTACGACAAACTCACTCCGATCGAGTTCATGGCGTTCATCGCCGAGCTTTTCCAGGTTGATCACATCACCGCCAAAAAACGCACGCCGGAGCTGATGGAGCGATTTTCCCTCATTTCCTACGGCGGCCAGCGCATCGAGAACCTCAGCCACGGCACTCGCCAGCGGCTCGCCTTCGCCTCGGCCCTGCTCCACGATCCCGAGGTGATCATCGTGGACGAACCCATGATCGGACTCGATCCGAAGAACGCCCGCGTCGTCAAAGAGGAACTCAAGGCCCGCAGCGAAGCCGGAGTCACGATTTTTCTCTCCACCCATCTCCTTCACGTGGCCCACGAACTCGCGGACCGGATCGGAATCATCAATCACGGGAAGCTCTGCGCACTCGGCACGGTGGAGGAAATTCGCGGCGGAGTCGCCGACGGGACGGGACGGTCCCTGGAGGAGCTTTTCCTGGAAATCACCGGGGAGGCGACAAGATAGTTGCAGAGTCCCCGGGCATGGGAGCTTGCGTTTTGAAAGCGGGCGGCGAGGGTGCGCACATGGGTGAAGGGGATGTGACCGGCCAGTTGCCACTTGATGTCGAAACGATACTGGAAGCACTCCAGAGTCTTTCGACGGACCGGATTCTCGCGATCGCGAAAGAAGCCCACCCCGGTGATGTCGCGGCCGCTTTCGAACGGCTCGAAGATCTCGAACGCCAGGAACTGCTGGCCCTGTTGCCGGCCGAGGCCCTCTCCGCCTGGGTCGATTACCTGCCCTCGATCGATATTGAGAAAGGTCTTGCGACGCTGACCCGGACCGAACAGCGGGAAGTGCTCGCGGCGCTCTCCGATGACGAACTGGTCGACCTGCTCCAGGAGATCGAAGAGGAGGACCTCCCGCAATACCTCGAGTTGCTCGGCGATCACAAGCGCGAGATCTCGGCCCACCTGATGCGCTATCCCGAGGAGACGGCGGGGGGGCGCATGACGACGGCCATGGCGACGGTCCGCGAGGATCGCACCGTCCGCGAAGCCCTCAATGAACTGGCGGCGATTCAGGATCAGACCGAACTCCTCAGCCGTATCTACGTGGTCGATGAGGAACGCCGCATCCTCGGCAAGGTGCGTCTGCGCGATCTTGCCTTCAATCCCCGCAGCACCCTGATCCGCGACCTCATGGACTCGGACCAGAGTTCCGTCCCGGCCATGGCCGACCAGGAGGAAGCCGCGCAGATGATCGCCCGCTACGACCTCGTGGCGCTGCCGGTGGTGGATGAGGAGGGTCGGCTCCTCGGGGTCATCACCCACGATGACGCCCTCGACATTCTCGAAGAGGAATCCAC
>CAYLJC010000342.1:0-330 GCA_964383345.1 uncultured Akkermansia sp.
ATACGGCGAGTTGGACATTGCGCAAAGGTAGGGCGCGTTGTCCCCAACGCGCCGCAAGGTACGCAGGACACCCATTGCCCATACGGCGACGGCCCCGGCTCCCGCTCAGAGTCCGCTTTTCTGAATGACGGCGCGCAGTTCGTTCTGAAAGGCGAGGATCTGGGTTTCGTCGGGGCGGAAACCGTTGGCGATGGGGTCCATCCCGAGACGCCCGAGTTGGTCGAGCCACCACGCGGTGACGTTGCCGCCGCCAAAATCCACTTTTCCACTGATGATCGCGTCGGGTCGCAGGACGGAATCCACGCTGACGCTCACGGAGGCGGTGCCGGG
>CAYLJC010000342.1:340-2755 GCA_964383345.1 uncultured Akkermansia sp.
TTCCATCGCTCCCCTCGTCACCGACTCCGGCCTCGTCGGATGCGGGTTCCGTTTCTTCGGGTTCCGGCTCCGGTAGCGGTTCGGGCTTGAGTTCGATCTTGAGATCTTCGAGAAGAAAGCGGGTTTCGAGATAGGTGATGCGCAGGGTGAACTCGTCGCGAAGTTTCTTCTGAATCTCGGGAAGGCCGTCCCCCGCGTCGGCCCATGCCTGGATTTGGGAGATCTGTTCGGAAGTGAGGGATTTGGGGTTGCTCATTGGGGGAAACAGTTGGAAAAATAGTGGCGTTTCATACCACACTTCGGAGCGCAAATCCACTTTCGCAACGTGTCCTGCGAATCGTCCGACGGAAAAACGCAGGAGGACATTTTCTTCTTTCCCCCATGAGCACCAACTGGGACCAGCAATACCACGACGGCGAGACGCCATGGGACAAAGGTGGTCCCGCTCCGCCACTCCTAGAATGGCTCGACACCCATCCGGCTGAAATGCAGGGCCGTGTTTTTGTTCCGGGTTGTGGACTCGGGCACGATGTCAGGGTCATCGCGGCCCGTCCGGGAGTGGACGCGGTGATCGGACTCGACCTCTCCCCGAAGGCGGTCGCACTGGCGCGCGATTTTCCCGCGAACGGCGGGGAAAGCTACGTCGCGGGCGATCTGTTCGCGCTCCCCGACGACTATCGCGGATCCTGCGACTGGGTCTGGGAACACACTTGCTTTTGCGCGATCCCTCCGGGTCTCCGCGAGGCCTACGTCGAGGCGGTGGTGTCGGTGCTGAAGCGCGGGGGCCAATTCCTCGGGGTCTTCTATCTCGATCCGTATGACGAGGAACACCAACCCGGCGATGGCCCGCCGCACGGTTCGACCCTGGAGGAATTACTCGACCGCTTTACGAAGAGGGGAGCATTCACCGTCGCCGAGAGTTATCTCCCGACCCGCGCTTATCCCGGACGGGAGGGACTCGAGTGGATCCTGCGGCTGGTCAGGAACTGACGAAGGTCGTTCCCGGACCCAATTGCTCCTGCTCGATCACCGCTCCCGCTTCGTAGGTGACGGTGCAGTTGCTCGCCGGATGGGTGAATCCCCGGAAATGTCCGCCCGCCTGCACCCGATAACGATTTCCGTTGCCCGAATGCGCCGTGACCGAGCCGCCGTTTTCAATGAGGTAAACGCAGTCCACCCCGCCCGCGCCGATGACCTGCGCTCCGGCGGGAACCCGGTAGGTGACGCCCCTTTCGTCCGGATAAAAAAGAGTCCCCGAGACAACCTTGTTCACATCGGAACCGGGAGCCGTGGTCGTCTCCAGCGTCTCGCATTGGGTCAGGGAAAGAGCGGCGGCGAGCAGGCAAATCCCGGTCAAAATAATTCTCATGGCGAGGAGTTTGTGAATTGATGGTCCATCTTCTTGCGGTTACGAGTTGGGTTCAAGTTCCAATTTTCCCCATGAAAGCCCTCACTCTCACGGCCTATCATCAGTTTGCTTTCCACGACGTGCCCGAGCCGGAGATCGCGGACAACGAAGTGCTGGTGTCGGTGAAAGCCTGTGGCATTTGCGGATCCGATATTCACGGGATGGATGGAAGCTCGGGGCGGCGCATTCCTCCCGTCATCATGGGACACGAGGCCGCCGGCGAGATTGCGAAGGTCGGTGACGCGGTGAAACAATGGAAAGCGGGCGACCGCGTCACCTTCGACTCGACCGTCTACTGCGGCACCTGTCCCTCCTGTCTCGCCGGGCAAGTCAATCTCTGTCCGGGTCGCAATGTCCTCGGGGTTTCCTGCGGCGACTACCGGCGCAACGGTGCCTTCGCCGAATTTGTCAAAGTGCCCCAACACATCCTCCACGCCATCCCCGGGAACCTTTCCTACGAGCACGCCGCTTTCGCCGAACCGGTTTCCATCGCCCTCCACGGGGTCAACCGCCTCCCTCTGCAACCGGGGGATTCGGCCGTGGTGATCGGCGCGGGCCTCATTGGCCTGCTGGTCGTGCAAGCCCTCAAGGCCAAAGGAGCGGGCACGGTCATCGCTGTCGATCTCGATGAAAAGCGTCTCGCTCTCGCGAAGGAACTCGGGGCGGACGAGGTGCTCCTGTCCGGTGACGAGGTCCCCGCCCGCGTCCGCGAACTCGTCGGCAATCCCGACGGTGCCGATGTTGCCCTTGAAGTGGTCGGATTTGGTCCCACGATCCGCCTGGCGATTGATTCCGTCCGCAAAGGCGGCAGCGTCAGTTGCGTGGGCAATCTCAAGGCCGAGGTGCCTTTTCCGCTTCAAGCCGTCGTCACCCGCGAGCTCAGTGTCTTCGGCAGTTGTGCCTCGGCCGGCGAGTACGGAGAGGCCGTCGCCGCAGTCGCCTCGGGAAAAATCAAAGTGGAACCGCTCCTCTCGGCGGTGGTTCCTCTCGCGGACGGGGGCGATTGG
>CAYLJC010000342.1:2765-4130 GCA_964383345.1 uncultured Akkermansia sp.
GCTCCATCGCAATGACGAGGGGCTTCTGAAAGTCATCCTGAAACCGTGAGACGCCGAGGCGGCTTCTCCGGAACGGCGGGTTTTCCCCGCGCGGCGGTCGCTGGAATTTTTTCTTCTTCATGGCCCCGATCCCGACGAACGAGATTCTTCCCCCCGCATTTTTCGAGCGGAGTTCGTTGCTTTGCGCGCGAGAACTCATCGGGATGACCCTCACGCACGAGGAGTGCAGTGGTCGCATCATCGAGACGGAGGCCTATCAGGAAGTCGGGGATACCGCTTCCCACCTTTTCACGAGACCGTCGGCGCGGGAGTTCGTGCGTCGCCACCCTCCCGGCACCGCCTATGTTTATCTCAACTACGGAGTTCACTGGCTCGTGAACGTGCTCTGTCACGATCCCGTCAGCGGAACCTCGGGTTTTGTCCTCTTTCGTGCCCTCGAAGCGATTCGGGGGGTGGAGAGGATGGAGGAACGCCGGGGGACAAAGGATGTCCGGCACCTCTGCTCGGGTCCGGGAAAACTGACGGCGGCCCTGGGAATCAACCGGGGGCATCATGGAATTTCCCTCGTCGGTGGCGGGGCGGATTTTGCCCTGCATCACTCTCCCGGGGCAGACGCTCCCGTGGTGGTGACGGATCGACGCATCGGGATCTCAACGGCGCGGGAACTGCCCTGGCGCTTTCTTGAAAAAGATCACCCCGGTGTCTCGGTGCGGGCGGGAAAAGCCCGCTGATCGACGATCACTCAGATCGACTTGTAACGGACCTTCTGGCCGTCTTTGCCCACCGGTCTGTCGTCCACGCGAGGCAGATTGCCGAGGGTGACATCGTCTTCACCGTGGTGGCTGCGGGTCGGAGGCCGGTTGCGGCGCTCTTCCGCCTCGTTGACCTTCAATTCACGACCGCCCAGCCGCTTGTTGTTGAGCGCCGCGATGGCCGCTTCTCCTTTTTCCCGGTCCACGAGGGTGACAAAGGCAAACCCGCGGGGTTTCCCGGTCTCCCGGTCGTGAGGGCGATAGAATTCGAGCAGCGGCTCGAATTCGGCGAAGGCCTCGCGAAGCTCGTCTTCCGAGACGTCGTACGATAGATTTCCAACGAATAACTTCATATGTCTTAGTGCTTTCATCACAGGTTCACCCCCGTGAAGCGAGCATCGCGCCTAAGCCAGCTATCCAGAGAAAATAAATACCTAACAAACGAGAAATGCCCGGTCGGGCTGGTGAGAACCTGATATACCCAATTTCCCTAAGCCACTTTGCCGGGGATTTCCAGACACTTTTTTCAAAAGAGCTCCGCAAGCGCGTTAGCCCGCCTTTCTCATCCCCTTCCTGCTGCGACTGGCTGCGGCCCGTCCCGGCGGCGTTCCGC
>CAYLJC010000343.1:0-1620 GCA_964383345.1 uncultured Akkermansia sp.
CGCCAGCCCTCCGGGTCCGCTCTCGACACCTCGAAGTCAAAAGACCGCGCCCTCTACATTCTCACTTCCTCGCGGGCACCGCTCGGTCTCGGAGTGGAGATCCGAAAAATGTTCCCGCTCTTCGGATTTGACGATTCGGGCCGCCCCATGCACGACCGCGACGACAGCGCCAGCCCCGCCCAATCGCTCTGGTGGCTCAACAATCCCCTCCCCCGCCACTACGCCGACAAACTCGCCGCCCAACTCATCGACGCCTTCCCCGATGCCACCGCACGCGCAAACGCCCTCCATGAGATCGTCCTCGGACGACCGCCCTCCAGCGGAGCAAAGACCGCGATGCAGGACTACGCCGACGACCTCGTGAAAAACGAAGGCCTTTCCGAAACCGTAGCCTGGACTCGCGTCGCCCTCGGGCTTTTTTCCTCCCACTCCTTCCGCAGCCTTGAATAAACCATCCTCACTCCTCTGTCCGGGCCATTGCCGGCCTCATTCCCGACGCGACTGGCTGAAGAAAAGCTTCCTCGGTCTCGGTGCCGTCGCGGCGGCGGATCTGTTTTCCCGCCAGGGTTGGCTCGAGGCGGCGACAGAACCGCTCCCCAGGCTGCACCACCGTCCCGCCGCCAAACGCATCATCTACATTTTCCTCGAAGGCGGACTCTCCCAGCTCGATTCCTACGATCACAAACCGGCCCTGGCCAAATACGCCGGAAAACCCCTCCCCGACTCGATCCGGCCCCCGAACTTCACTTTTGCCAAGCAGGGCACCGTCATCCCCTCCCCTTTCGGCTGGCAGCACTGGGGGGAAAGCGGCACCTACGCGAGCGACCTTTTCCCCGAGATCAACGGACGTTTTATCGACGATCTCTGCTTCATCCATTCGCTCCACCACCAGAGCAACGACCACGTCACCGCCAAGCGGGTTCTCCACACCGGGGTGCCCATCGAGGTGCGCCCCACTCTCGGGAGCTGGCTCGTCTACGGACTCGGGGCGATGAACGAAAACCTGCCCGCCTACATCGACATCACCCCCTCCGATCCGAACCGGCCCACCGCCTTCCTCCCCGGAAAATTCGCCGGCACGGCGGTGGACCGGCCCGACAAAAAATCGTCGCGGCTCGCCTGGGAAAACCTCGAACCCGCTTTCCCGGAACAAAAACGACATCTCGATTTTATCCGGGAAATCGAAGCCGACCAGGGAGTCGATCCCCGGCTCGACGAGATGGAGCTCGCCTTCCGCATGCAAACCGAGGCTCCGGAGCTTCTCCATCTGGAAAATGAATCCGAGGCGACCAAAAAACTCTACGGCATCAACGAAGACCATACCGACGAGTTCGGACGCGCCCTTCTCCTCGCCCGGCGTTTCGCCGAAGCGGGAGTGCGGTACATCACCGTGAATCACGCCACAGCCCGCTACGGCAACCTCTGGGACCAGCATTCCGAATTGGAAAAAGGCCATCGCGGCAATGCCAACGCCGTCGACAAACCCATCGCCGGCCTGCTGCACGACCTCCAGGTGCGCGGGATGCTCGACGACACCCTCGTCATTTGCGGCAGCGAATTCGGGCGCACCCCCACCTTTGAGTTTTTCGACGGCATCACCGGACGCCACCAGAACGGACG
>CAYLJC010000343.1:1630-4083 GCA_964383345.1 uncultured Akkermansia sp.
GGTTTCACCACCTGGTTCGCCGGGGCCGGGGTCAAGGCCGGTCATCACCACGGCGCCACCGACGAGTTCGGCTACTACGCGGTCAAGGACAAAGTCGACATCCACGACTTCCACGCCACCCTGCTGCACCTCATGGGTGTCGATCACGAAGCGCTGACCTACTTCCAGGGCGGTCGCGATTTCCGCCTGACCGACGTCTATGGGAATGTCGTTGAGGAAATCCTGAGTTGAACGTTTTCGCTCCCCACCGCTCCCGATGAAAATCCTCGTCGCCAGCGACAAATTCAAAGGTTCCCTCACCGCCGCCGAAGCCTGCGCCGCCATCGCCGACGGCTTGCGCGAAGGTTCCATCGGGCAAAAGCACGAGATCCGTTGCCTTCCCATCGCCGACGGCGGCGACGGCATCGCCGAAACCCTGACACGAGCGGAAAAGGGGGTATGGATTCGCCGGGAAGTTCGCGGCCCCCTCGGGAAAAAAGTCACCGCCGCTTACGGCCTGCTCGACGGCGGAAAAACGGCCGTGATTGAAATGGCGGCCGCCTCGGGCCTCGCCCTTCTCGGGGAAACCCCGCCCGACCCGCTCCGTGCCTCGACCTACGGCACCGGCGAACTCCTCCTCGACGCGATCTCCCGAGGCGTCGGCGAAGTGCTTCTCGGCATCGGCGGCAGCGCCACCAACGACGGCGGCTCGGGCATGGCTCTCGCCCTCGGCTACCGCTTTTACGACTCTGCGGGGAATCCACTCACCGAACTGCCTGAGGATCTGGACCGTCTCACCCGCATCGAAGCGCCCGACACCTCTCTCTTTCCAAAAATCACCGTGGCCTGTGATGTCACCAATCCCCTCCTCGGTCCGCGAGGCTGCACCGCGGTCTACGGCCCGCAAAAAGGCATCACTCCCGAGACCTTTTCCCTCCACGAAAACCGCCTCGCCCGACTCGTTGCCGCAGCGGGCGAAAGGGGGAAGGCGGCCGCAGACACCCCTGGGGCCGGGGCCGCCGGAGGCCTCGGATTCGGCGCGATGATCTTTCTCGAGGCGACCCTCGTTCCCGGTTTCGATCTCGTCGCCGCACGGATCGGCCTCGCCGACGCGGTGTTCTGGGCCGATCTCGTTCTCACCGGGGAAGGCCGTCTCGATCACCAGTCGCTCGAAGGAAAAGGCCCCGGCGGTGTCGTCGCCCTCGCCCGGGCCGCGGGAAAGTCCACCGCAGCCTTTTGCGGAAGCCTTGAAAATCACGCTCTTGAGGCGAACTTCGGTCCCGTCGTCGAAATCGGTGATCCGCAACTGCCTCTCACCGCCAACCTGGCCCGCGGGGGCGAGCAGCTCCGCGCTGCGGCCCGCGCCTTTGCCTCGACTTTACCCCAGCCCGACCGCCATGCCTGACCCCGATTTTCTCCCCGGATTCGAACAAGGGACGCGAAAATTTTCCACGAACTTCGATCTGCGTCACGGCGACTGCGTCGAAGGCATGCGCACTCTCGCCGACGAGTCGGTCGATCTGGTCGTGACCTCCCCGCCCTACAACCTCGGGATCCAATACAAGGGCTACAAAGACAATCTCACCTCACAGGCCTACCTCGACTGGTCGCGGGTCTGGACCAGCGAGGTCCGGCGCGTCCTCAAACCCGAAGGAGCCTTTTTCCTCAACATCGGCTCGGCTCCCGCCAATCCCTGGGTTCCGCACGAACTCGCCCTCCTCCTGCGCGATCTTTTTGTCCTGCAAAATACGATTCACTGGATCAAATCCATCACCGTGGAACCGCGCGACGGTGATCCCGTCTCGGTCGGACACTTCAAACCGATCAATTCAAAACGCTTCCTCAACGACTGCCACGAATATCTCTTTCACTTCACCAAGTCCGGCAATGTTCCCGTCGACCGCCTCGCCGTGGGGGTTCCCTACGCCGACAAAAGCAACATCAACCGCTGGGGACATACCGCGGGAGCGGACAAACGCTGTCGCGGGAACAACTGGTTCGTGCCCTACGAAACGATAAAATCCCGCGCCAAAGAGCGCCCCCATCCCGCGACTTTCCCCGTCGATCTGGCCAAAAAATGCATTGCCCTGCACGGAGGTCAACCCGACCGCATGACCATGCTGGAACCCTTTCTCGGGATCGGACACGCCGCCACCGCCGCCGGCGAAGCGGGCATCGGAACCTTCATCGGTTTTGAACTGGACGACGGATATTTCGACGAGGCAAAGGCCCGCCTCGGAATCGAATAGCGCCCCTGCGATCTCCTACTTCTCGGCCACAGCCCCCTTGATGAGGCGGCAGAACTCCTTCTTCGAAACCTGGTGATGGGTCCCGCCCTCGGGATGATTGGCATCGAGTTTTTTGTAGTCCACCGAGAGACGCTCCAGATGAACGATGCGGTAGAGATCCGTCCCCCGACGCCAGAGTTGGTTTTGATGCAGTTTCATAAGGGATTTCGGATCAGTACCATCGCT
>CAYLJC010000344.1:0-4078 GCA_964383345.1 uncultured Akkermansia sp.
ACAGCTCGTTTTCCAGCACCGCAGTTGCGAGCGGATCATGCTCATCACCGATTCCATCGCCGCCTCCCACCTCGGCGACGGGCGTTACCCGCTCCACGATGGAGAAATCATCGTCAAAGACGGGGCCGCCCGCATCCCCGCCGGCAACCTCGCGGGTTCCATTCTCACCTTCGACGAAGGCCTCCGCAACGTCGTCCGCCTCACCGGGCTGCCTCTCAATGAAATCGCCCGCACCTGCGCCGCCAACCAGGCCCGCTCCCTGCGTCTCAACGACCGCGGCAGCGTCAAACAGGGTCTCCTCGCCGACCTGACCCTCCTCACTCCCGAACTCGACGTTGTCGCGGTGTATGTGGGGAGCGAAAAACGATATTCGGCCTGAACGGGGGAGGGGAGGGAAAAGGCGAATCCGCCGAAATGAAATCCGAGAAAGAAAAAATGCTCGCCGGCGAGCTGTATTGTCCGGCGGACCCCGAATTGGTCGCGGACCGCAGGGCCGTCCGGGAACGCTGCCACCGCCTGAACCACAGCGCGCCGACGGACGAAGAGGAACGCCGCCGCATTTTGCGGGAGATTTTTGGCCGCGACACCGGAGCATGGATCGAGCCGCCTTTTCACTGTGATTATGGCCGGAACATCTGGCTGGGCACCGGGGTCTATTTTAATTTCAATTGTGTCGTTCTCGATGTCGCCGAGGTCAGGATCGGAGACAATACCCTGATCGGACCCGCCGTTCAGATCTACACCGCGACACATCCCCTCGACGCCGGGGAACGTCGCCGAGGCCTGGAATACGGAAAACCCGTCGTGATCGGAGCCGATGTCTGGATCGGCGGCGGGGCCATCCTGTGCCCCGGAGTATCCATCGGAGACAGGGCGGTGATCGGCGCCGGCAGTGTCGTCACGCGGGATGTCCCGGCCGATGCCATTGTCGCGGGCAATCCCGCGAGGCGTTTGCCCGGAGCATGAAGTTCGCGCGCAGAAAAGCGGAATCCGGGAAAAGGCCGGCCGCTGGCATTCACCGGCCTTCGCGGCGGAGAATGGCTTCCCACTCGGCAGGGGAAACGGCGATATAGGGCCTCGCCACTCCCCGGGCCTCCCATCGCTCGGCCTCAAGGGCTTGAAAATCAGGGACCAAAAGATTGGTCCCCCACATCACAAAAAGCACCAGCAGGTAAAAAATCACCCTGCTGATTCTTCTTTCTTTCCGGCTGATCCCGAGCGTGCCCACACCCACGAGTAGAGCAGAAAGCAGCACCGAGTCCAGAATTTGATTCTCATTTTTGAAAAATTCACCAAAAATGGCGAGTTTTGATCCCCCCTACCACCGAAATCGGTATCGGTATCGAAATCGAAATCGAAATCGAAGTCGAAACCAACCCCAAAACCGCTCGGACCACCTTGAGGAAGACCCAAAAATCCATACAGTGGCGGAGTGAACCTCGACCCTCCGCCGACCCCGCCCGTCCCCTACCAGGTGCTCCTCTACTACCGCTACACCCCCATCGCGGACCCGGCGGCCTATCATGCCGCCCATCGCACCCTCTGCGAGTCGCTGGACCTGCGCGGTCGCATCATCATCGGCGGCGAGGGCATCAATGGAACGGTCTCGGGGACGGTGGAGAACACCAACCGCTACCGCGAGGTGATGCAGACCGATCCGCTCACGGCGGGGATGGAGTTCAAGGTCGATCCGGCGGAAGGCCACGTTTTTCCGAAACTCTCGATCAAGGTGCGCAAGGAAATCGTCACCCTCGGGCTGCCCGGCGAGAGCGACATCGACCCCAACCAACTCACCGGCGAACGGCTTTCCCCGCTTGCGTTTTACGAGGCCATGCAGGAGGAAAATGTCGTTGTCATAGACGGTCGCAATGACTACGAAGCCGAACTGGGACACTTTAAAAACGCGATCTGCCCGCCCATCCGCAGTTTTCGCGATTTTCCCGAATGGCTCAGGGACAACATCTCGGAGCTGCGCGGTCGCAAGATTCTCACCTACTGCACCGGCGGGATCCGCTGCGAAAAACTTTCGGGATTTCTCCGCCGCGAGGGCTTTGACGAAGTCTGCCAGCTCGACGGGGGCATCGTGAAATACGGAAAAGATCCCGAAGTGCGGGGACGCGATTTTGAAGGGCTTTGTTATGTGTTTGACGAACGGGTCGGGGTCGAGGTGAATCACACCGAGACCCGCCGCATCATCACCCGCTGCCGCGTTTGCGGAGCCGGGGAATCCCGCTACGGCAACTGCCGCTGGCCCGACTGCAACGAGCAGATCTTTGTCTGCCCGTCCTGCCGCGAATCGCACGGATTGTTCTGCGGCGAGGATTGCCGGGAGGCGGCCCGGTCCGCGGGGATTTCCGTCCTTCTCCCACCGGAAAATTCCGACTGACCCATGGAGAGAGCCCGACCAGCCCCTATCGCTCTCTCCCGACCCGCCGTCCGGTCATTTTGTCTCGTCCTCGTCTTTGTCGTTACTTCCATCGTCTCCGCCGCGCTGCCGCCCCTGGGTCCGGAGGAAAGGGACAAGCAGGCCACCCTCATCGTCACCGGTCGGGTTGTCGGGACCCGCACCCTGACACTGCGCAAACCGACCGAGACGGTGACTTTCGTGCGGCTCGCGGCGGAGATCGAATCGATTGCCAAAGGGGCGGACGTCCTCCCCGCCGCGCCCGCCACCCCGGCGAAACGCATTCTCGAGATCCGTTGCCGCCGGATCGAAAGCGAGGCGGCGGGACCGCAGGGGCATGACAAGATCCCGGCGGAGGGTTCGTATTTCACCATGTGGCTGCGCCGGAATCCCGCGACGACCGATCCGCCACAATGGGAACCGCTCGAACCGAACGGCATCGAATTGCTCGACAACTCCCCCGCGATGACCTTTCCCGCCACCTCTTCACCTCCCTCCCCGCGCGACTACCTCGTCGGCGGTCTCATCGGGATCGCGGGTTTCCTCGTCCTCGTGGTTTTTCTTTGGCGGCGGCGTGCGATCCGCTGAGCCGTTGTGAAAAAGGCCCCGCGAAAGGCGGTGGCGCACGCGCCCGCCAGGCCGTAGCGTGGTGGGTCATGCTCCGGAAAGACAACGAATTCTCGCGGGTGAAGGTCGGATTTGACGGGCGGGTTCACAAGACCTTCCGCGGGAGCAACGCCACACAACGCTTCGAGACCGAAGTGGCGGTGCTGCGACATCTCGAGGAGCGCGGCTGCGATTATGTGCCGCGCCTCCTCGCCTCCGATCCCACGACACTCACCATCGTGACGAGCAACTGCGGGCAACGCGCCACCACCATCAGCAAGCGCAAGGCGCGGGAGCTTTTCACCGCCCTCGAGCAAGACTACGGAGTGCGCCACGAAGACGCTTTCCCCCGCAATATCACCTACGACCGACAGAGCGGGCGCTTCTGTGTGATCGATTTTGAATTCGCCTCCCTCGTCGATGAAAACGGCGACCTCCTTCCCGGTGGAGTCAGCCTCAAGGTGCCGGGGAAAGGGGATAAACCGGTGGGGATGTGAGGTGCGATCAACCTCCTTTCCCGCCCGTCTCCTGAAGCAGGTCGGCGATGACCATCATGCCATGCAGATGCACATCATAGGACACGAGGATGGATTCTCTCCCGAACCACTCCAGTGCTATTGCCATCGCACGGGCGACAAGTGAATCGCCGATGAGGTAGACGGGAGAGTCGTCGGGGCGGATTTTCATCGCCTCTCGAATCTCGTGGCCGATGAGAATGCCGGAAAGCAAAGCGGGCAGCTCCGCCGCCTCGACACGCCCGGCGAGCATTTCGGTGCGCCCGAGAAAAAGATGATGGAGGAGACCGCCCCCGTTTACGGAGAGTTCGAGGCCACGGACGAAGGCCGGACTCTCGGGATCGGGCGATCCGCCGCTCCCTGCGATGAGACTGTCGCGGGAGAGGAGGGCAAACGCCTCGCCGGTGAGAAAGGTCCGGAAATGGCCGATGCGCCCGTCGCGGCACCGTACCCATTTGGAGTGTGTGCCGGGCAGACAGACCATGGTTTCCTCGTGCGGCAGATCCGGGAGCAATCCCACCACCTGGGTTTCCTCTCCACGCATCACGTCGGT
>CAYLJC010000345.1:0-2386 GCA_964383345.1 uncultured Akkermansia sp.
GATTGAGGCGCGATGGCGCATGGCGGGAGCGGGAGAGAAGGCGTTTCCCTCGGTCTTTTCCACCCTCTACAGCGCCCGCAATTCCCCGAGCATTTCGAGAAGTGCCTTCGTCAGGATCACCGAGCTGTCCTTTTCGAACTTCGAGGTTCCGATCCAGGTTTCGTAGCCGCCGAGTTCATGTTGGTGGGGTGGGGGCAGATAGCCGTATCCGCCGTTGGCCAATGAGATGGTGAAGGTGTGGGGGAAGGGGCTCTTCGCTTTGATCTCGAGGCCGATCTCGACGAGCACTTCGAAGGGCAGCGAGACGATGGCCTGGTCGCCGATGCGTATTGCCTGGACGATGACTTTTTCCTTTTTGTCCGGCTCGGAGTATTGCACGGTGGCGTTGGCGTATTGGATGGCGCGGCGGTGGAGGGAGGCGCGATCCTCTTTGGGCAGTTCGAGCAGCCGCATGGCGTGTTTGATTTCGTCCACGGTCATGTTGCGATAGGTGAGTTCCACCTCGCGCTGACGCATCGCCACGACGGGATTTTTGTCGTAGCTTTCGATTTTTTTCACCGCTCTCCACGAGGCGTCGGCGGTTTTCGCGGCGACGATGCGAATCTGTTCGAAGGGAGCGCGGGGCGGGCGGGTCCGGTGAAAATCGATATTGTTGATGTCGCCGCTGGTGCCGTTGGTCATCATTGCGACGAAGTTCTCCGGCGGGTTCGATCCACCGACGCGGTAGGGCATGATGCGGGCGAATTCCCCGTAGTAGTCGGCCGAGGCCATCCCCTCCGCTTTTCCGTTTTCATTAATCGCATCGGGGATGCCGCCGACATAGTGCAGCGAATAGTTCGCGAGAAGACCGAGGGGGCGGCCGCGGCGGGTGCGGACATCGACCACGCAGACTTCGGGGTCGGTTGGCCCGGCCGGTTTGAGCAGTTTGTCGCGAGGAGCGTTGGTCTGGACCTGATCGATTTTGCCAAAGGGGTTCGGCTCCATCGTGCCGGGCTTGAGATGCCAGCGCCGGTTGTAGACTTCGGAGGCTTCTTCGTCGGAGGAAAAACCGACCTCGGCCGCTTGGAGTGACTCGATCGCCCCGGTCAGGGCGGCGATGATTCCCTCGCGCCGGAGCGCCTCGTAGGCGATGCGTCCCTCCGAACTGTCACCGCCCTTCGGAGCGGTGTGGGTGTGGGTCGCGCTCACGAGCATCGCGGTGACCGGCCATCCTGTTTTCTCCGCCACCACCGCCTTCGCGTCGTCGGTCATCTCGCGGCCCACTCCGATGGCATCGACGAGGGCGATGACCGCCCGTCCCTCTCCATTCTGAAACGCGAGGGCGCGGACGTGGAGGGGATCGTGAACCGAGGCGGAGGCACCGGAGCGCAACTGAAACGGAACCACCGTCGGAGTGATCCCGACGACCGCGGTGCCTGCCTGGAGACCGTCCTTGTCCTGCGCGGGGAGCGCCGAGGGGAAAGCACAACAAAAACAGGCGGTGATGGCCGGAACAAGAAGGGGGGCTTTCATCGTGGCGGAATCGTATCGTTTTCGGGCTTCGTTCCGCCAGCCCGCAATTGCGTCCGATCCCTGGAAGGAGAGAGAAAATCTCGCACGGAAAACGGGGGGCAATGTTGTGGCAGGGTTTGTTCAACCATGGGGGTGGTCGAAGCCTCCACTCCGGCTTCGCTACACTCTTTATCCTTCTACCCTGTCGGTTTGGATGCAATGTCAGGACATTTGGTGAGGATGCCACGGTCATACGTAAACAAATTCACCCCCAGATCCTCCGCGAGGCAGACATACTGGCTATCGTAAGCGGAGCACCCCGTCCTCCGCGCCACTCCCAAGGCTCGCTGGGCGGGAACGTCGTAGCTGCGTGTCGCCATGAGTTCGCAGGCAAGCTCAAGGGTGGCGTCCGCTTGAGTGGGAGTCATCAACTGACGCCGTTCCGCAGTGGCAAGGACATTGGTAAACTCATCCAGCCAGAGGCGTGGGGCAATCCACACAGGGTGCTCGATCCGCAGCTTCTGAACTTGTGCGGTACACTCCCCCTCGATCAGAAGATACGCGATGATGTTCGTATCCACGACAATCATGAGCGTCCTTCATTGATGGCCTCATCCAGGAAACGTTGATCGATACGCAGATCGGATTGAGCCCGCTGTGCCTTGATCCGTTGCAAAAGAATTGTTTCGTCAGTGCGTTTGGGGTGAACGGCACTTTCCAAAGTAAAGATGATTTGTCGGCTCAAGCTCCGCCCACTGCGTTCCGCGATCTCTTTCAGGCTGGCGTGCAGGTCGTCGGGAAAATCTTTGAGAGTGACGTTCATGCTTCCATTATGGATGCAAACCGGAAGCACACAAGGTTTTTTGAGTGCGTTGGCATGGTGCGCAAAGGTAGG
>CAYLJC010000345.1:2396-4075 GCA_964383345.1 uncultured Akkermansia sp.
TCTTGCATGAAAACGGTAAGCAAAATTTTTTTTTTGTGTGCTTTGCTTGGGCGCCCATGGGTGGGGGGCTTCGCCCCCACCCCCCCGCGAAGGGGGGGAAGGATGCCCCTCGGCCAAGCGGCGGCGGGTTGGGCTTGTTCAACCACGGGGGGTGGCCGAAGCCTCCACTCCGGCTTCGCTACACACCCTTCAGACTGAAAGAAGGGACGGAAGAAACAGGCTGAATATTTTTGGAGAAAATTGGCCTGCCCTGTGAATTACTCCGAGAGACGCCGGGCCAGCGCTTGCGAATCGCTCGTGAGGTGCTCCATCGGATAGTCGTGGATTTGCCCGTTCCGCATTTTGAGTTTGACCGAACCCGTGCCCATGCCGAGGAACGAAGCTTCGATGGTGTTCCCATCAAGGTTCGCCCACACATGGAATACGTCCCTCCCGCCGGGGGCCGGGCCTGCCAGAGTCCCCCTCCGCCTGGCGAGCTGGGCCTCGTGCAGATTGGGCGGTTGCACCTGGCCGGGCCGGAACCTTTCATAATGCCATCCGTCCACCAGTTCGTTGCGCCGGACCGTTTCGGTGTTCAAGCCCACGAACACCAATCCCGGAGGACCAAAATGCTCGCCCGGGAGGGAGAAGCGAGTCTTCGAGTCGATGTTCCAGAACACGGCTCCGGAGGCGCTGTGGAGGCCCAGACCGGCGGTCCCTCCCGAAGCCCACACGCGGGTGGCGTCGCCGACATGGATCTGGGTGAACAGGTTTTCGTAGGGAGCACGACGGTGGTGATCGATCGACAAATCGACCGCTTCGCCTCGCGAGAACACATTCCCGATCGAGCCACCCGACACGGTGATATCGTGGAAAAATTTCGTCGCGACCTTGAAGTTCCTTAGGAGACATTCCCGCCCCGTGAGAGTGATGCCGTGGTGCCCGCTGTTGCCACTGTCATGTGGTTGGCGGGAGCTTTCGATCGTCAACCCATCCACGGTGCACCACGTGCCGCTGAGGAAGAGGCCGGAGTCGCAATTCTGGATCCTGATGTTCCTTGCCCAATTGTTGACGCCGTACATGGCGACCCCGTTCATCCCGTCCTCCCTCCAATGCCCCCGGTAGGGTCGCTCGGGGAAGCGGATGGTGAAATCGCCTATGCCCATTTCCTGCGAGCGATGGACGATCGGCGCGAGCTGGGGAGTCCATTCCGGCCGCAGGTCGAAGCGCAGCGGCTGGTGAATCGTCACGGTGTTCCCCTCCACTTTCGCGATCGTCGCCGCTTGCGACAGGGAGAAGCTGCCGTCATTCATTCTGGAGATGTCCCCCGTCCTCCCCCGGTAGAGGTAATCGATCAGAGAGTTTTCGGCATCGTCGTTGATCCGGATGGTGCAGGCGTCGCCCGCCTGGAAGAGGGAGGCGTCCTTCACTGTGATCTCGACGCCTCCCCGCTGCGCTGCCTCGACGACAGGCGTTCGAGGTGGATTGCCTCTCCCGCCCGATCCGATGGTGATGATCCCCCCGGACCACGACCACCGGTTGGTTTCGAAGCCGCCGCCTGTGAGCGCCCGGGTCGGTTCGATTTCCTGGAGTCCCCGCTGAAAGGCGAGGATGGTTTCCTCGATTCCCTCGCCGACGAGGACTGTGTTCGGCTCGTTCAACCGGATGCGGTCGGACAGGATGTAAACCCCCTTCGGAAT
>CAYLJC010000346.1:0-3108 GCA_964383345.1 uncultured Akkermansia sp.
CGGTGAGGAGTTCCTTGAGCTGCTCGATTTTTTCCTGGGAGGCCCTCCCGCCCTCACTCTGCTCGGCGCTGATGCGGCGCATCAGTTCTTCGCGGCTCGCTTTGGCGCGGACGAGTTCGGCGTTGACGTGCTGCAGGAGATTCTCCCGCTGTTGCAATTCGTTGCGCAGTTTTTGGTTCTCCTGATTGAGCCACTGAATGAGGGAATCCTTTTGCGAAAGATCGTTGTGCAGGGAGTTGGCGATCGCGCCGACCGAGGGGGCGCGGGTCTCGACGCGGGGCATTCCGGGCGGAGCGACCTCCCGGGGCAAAACCTGGCTGACGCCGTCGTTCCAGCTCGGCAGGGCGAATTCGCCCTGCTCGTCGGTGATTTCCATGGTCCGCCGTGTCGCTCCCCTGTCGGGAAGGGGCGGGGGAGCGATGGTGCGCCCGGGGCCTTCGCCGCGGCTCGCGAAAGGATGGGTGGCCGGGGTTCCCCCCGTCGCGGACTCGGCTGGTGCTTTCCCCGCGTTCACTGCGATCCGGGGTTGCCGCGGCGCCCGCATCGCGGTTTTCAGCTCGTCGCGTTTTTCCGCGATGAGGTGGCGGCGGTCTCTGACGATCTCGGGCTGGAACTGGGGGAACTGTTGGGCGAGATGGTCGTAGAGCGGTTTCGCCTCGGTGAGTTTGTTGAGGGCCTCGAGATGCTTGCCCTGGGACTCCAGTTCCTGCGCGGCCTGCACGAGAAGAAACCCGCGGTACCAGATGTCGGACGGGTCGAGACCCTCCTGGGCGCGCAGGGTCGAAAGGGAGGAAAAACCGAACACAAGAAGAGACGCGAGGAAGCTCGCGCACGGTCTCGTCGGAAGGCCGCTCGTAAATCTCATGCAACTGTCTGGTGTTTCGTGGCTTTTACCGGTTGGTTAAAGCCAAGGCAGGGAACAATGCAACGAAATTGAAACAGAGCCAAGTATAAAATTCCCATTCCCGGTACTGAATTTTGATCCTTTTCTCGACTTCGACCGTTCCCGGAGGGAGCGGTTTCATCGCAAGGGGATGCGGGTTGTATCAGAAAAAAGGAGGAACCGCACTCTTTTTTTGCCAAAAAACGCGGAAAAGCGTGGCTTTGCCCTCATTTCTCCCTGGAATCGCCCGGGTTGGCCCGCCACCGATAGCCCCCCCGGAAAAGGGCCCAGAGCAGCGGAGGGAGCCCGGCGCTGAGCAGCAGGGCGAGGCCGGGGCGGTTCTCCCCCGCTTCGCCAATGCGGGCGAAGACAAAACCCACCGGAATGCTGCCGACGCAGAGAGCGGGGAAAAAGCGTCGCAGCGGCATGCGTGCGATTCCCGCCAGGCAGGCCACCACCTCGGGCAGGACCGGCATCCATCGCGAGAGCGCGACGATCCAGCCGCCCAGTTCGCCGTGGAAGAGGCGCTCGCCCTCGCGCAGACTCTCTTCCCCGGTGAGGCGGAGGGCGGCGCGGCGTCCGAACCGGAGGCACAGTCCGTAGGCGAGCAGGCCCGCCGCGATCGACCCGAGCGATGCGAGAAGTCCGCCGAGCACCCAGCCGTAGATCAGTCCCAGCGCCGACATCACCACGGTGCCGAGGATCGGAAGAAAGAGGTCGAGGACAAGCAGGGCGATCCCCACGAGCCAGGCCCACGGCCCGGTGGAGCGCAGCTTTGCGACGGTTCCCTCGAGGGTCATCGCGCGTTCGAAGTGACCGCCCCACAAAAGAAAGGGGACGAAAACGAGCAAGGCGAGCGCGAAAAAAAGGAGGAGAAGACGTTTCATCGGAAAAGCGTATCGTGTTTCTTACCGAAGCACGAAAACGCCCCTCCGCTCTGATTTATGAAACCCCGCCCCGAACCGGTCGATCCCGCCCGTCTCCATGAACTGGCCCACGCGGTCATCGCGGCGGCGAAATTTCCCATGCTCGCCACGGTCGATTCCGGGGGGCATCCCCGCGTGCGCCCGGTCTCGCCGGTGCGGGTGGACGAGGATTTTACGGTCTACGTGGCCAATCTCGCCTCCTACCACAAGACGGCCGAGATCGCCGCCAATCCCCGCGTCGAGTTGGCCTACCTCTCGCCCGAACACGACCAGGTCCGGATCTCGGCCCGGGCCGAAGTGGTCACCGAAGAAGAGACACTTCTCGCGATCTGGGAGAAAAATCCGCTCCTGCGCCAGTATCTCGGCACGCCCGACAACCCCGAATTTATCCTCTACCGCCTCGTCCCCGCGCGGGTGCGATTCATGCGCGAGTGGGCTCTGGAATACCACGAGGTGTCACTTGCGGGACGGGTCCGGGGAGGGTTGACTCCGGGAGGCAACCCTCTTCCATGACTTGATTTTCCCATGACAGATACAAAAAAAAATCTCCCGCCGGGAGTCGCCAAGGTGGGGCTTGTCACCGCCATCGCCATCGTCGTGGCGAACATGATAGGCACGGGTGTCTTCGGGAGCCTCGGTTTCCAGGTGGCGGGCATTCCCTCGGGCTTTCCCGTGATGCTGCTCTGGCTCATCGGAGGTCTCCTCTCCTTTTGCGGAGCGGTCTGCTACGCGGAACTCGCCTCGATGTATCCGAAGTCGGGCGGGGAATACCATCTCCTCACCAAGGCGTGGAATCCTTTCATCGGATTCCTCGCCGGCTGGCTCTCGGTCACGGTGGGATTTGCCGCCCCGGTCGCGGCGAACGCGGCCCTGCTCGGCGGCTACATGAGCGAGATCACCGGAAAAGCACCCTACTGGTTCTCCCTCCCGGTGGTTCTCGTGGTGGCCGCGATCCATCTCGGAAAACTCAGCAACATCGGCCTGTTCCAGTCGGGCTTCACCTATGCGAAAGTGGCCCTCATCGTCGTCCTCGGGCTGCTCGGGTTCACCGTGGGAACGGCCCAGCCGATTTCCTTTTTGCCTCGATCCGGAGACATGGAACTGATCCTCTCGAGCGACTTCGCCGTCTCGCTGGTCTACGTGCTCTATGCCTACACCGGCTGGAATGCCGCGACCTACATGATGGACGAGGTCCGCTCGCCGGAGAAAACGGTGCCGCTGGCCCTTCTCATCGGGACGCTCATCGTCACGGTTCTGTACCGTTTCATCAATGCCGCCTTCCTCCACTCGACCCCGATC
>CAYLJC010000346.1:3118-4075 GCA_964383345.1 uncultured Akkermansia sp.
TCGAGGCGATGGCGGGCAAGCCCGAGGTCGGCCTGGTCGCGGCGGAGAGCATCCTCGGGCCGCGGGGCGGCATGATCATGGGGATTCTGATCAGCTTCGGGCTCATCTCCACGGTGAGCTCGATGACTTGGGCGGGACCGCGGGTGACGGCGGCGATCGGACGCGACCACCGGCATTTCAGCATTCTCGGGCGCGCCAATAAAAACGGGGTGCCGGCCCTCGCGGTGCTGCTCCAGACGGGGATCGTGTTGATTCTGGTCTGTTCGGCGACGTTCCAGCAACTCATCAACTACGTGCAGGCGCTCCTCACGATCTCGTCGCTCATGGTGGTGGCGGGAATGTTTTTCCTGCGCCTCCGTCGTCCCGATCTCGAGCGCCCCTACAAGGCCTGGGGTTTTCCCCTGACACCGTTGATTTTTGCCAGTGTGAGCCTCTACGTGCTCTGGTTCCAAATTCAGGCGATGCCCCGGGAATTTTTCTACGGTCTTGGAACCCTCGGACTCGGGGTGCTGGTGTATTTCACTCTCGCGAGGGAAGGCTCCGAAACAGAAACGAGGTGAAGAGGACCGGGAAAGTCCCGAAATCCGTGTTGCGGGAATTTTGCCTTGAAAAATGTCTTTGAGAAGGGAAACTGATTCCCGCTCGATGGGTTCCCCGGACTCAACCCGTCGGGTGTTTTCCTCCGCCCGCCCCCTTGATCGTTTCAAGAGGGGGGACAAATCCAAAAGGGAGGGATGGCTGAGCCCGGTTTAAGGCGCTCGATTCGAAATCGAGTGTAGGGAAACCTACCGTGGGTTCGAATCCCACTCCCTCCGCCATTGGCTTTGCCCCGGACCGAGCGAAGCCGGTCCGGGGCAAAGCCAACAGGGAAGCGGGGTTCGAACGCCGTTCGATTCGCAGCGAGCCTCCGGCGAGCGTAGAAAGACGGAGGCGTAGCCGAAGTCAATCCCACTCCCT
>CAYLJC010000347.1:0-4041 GCA_964383345.1 uncultured Akkermansia sp.
GTCGTACCAGTCGATGGTTTCGGGAGCGGGCATGGAGGCGGAAGAGGTGTAGCCCCGTTTCCCCTTTTTTGCCAGCCTGTCGCTTGTCATGTCTCGATCACGCCTTTGACCTCGCCCGGAGAATCTTCTATCGTTCGGGTATGAAAAGGATCTTCCTCCTCTCTTCCGTCTTGTCCCTGGTCGGTTTTGCGGCCATGTTTCCGATCCAGTCCGAAGACAAACCCGCCAAGAAACAGCCCGTGATCGAAGTTTCCTCCAGCGCGCCCGAACAGCCCACCGGTCCGGTCGAGAGGACGGATGAGGAGTGGAAAAAAATCCTCACTCCCGAGCAATACCGTATTCTCCGCCAGGAAGGCACCGAGCGGGCCAACGGCGAGGTCTACGAGGAATTTAAAAAACACGGGGGCGGCACCTACTATTGCGCCGGTTGCAACGCCGAGCTTTTCACCTCGAAGGAGAAATTTGATTCCCACTGCGGCTGGCCCTCCTTTTACGATCCGGCCAAGGCGAAGAACGTGAAATACAACACCGACTTCCACCTCGGTTACGCCCGCACCGAGGTGCGCTGCAAGATCTGCGACGGCCATCTCGGCCACGTTTTTGAAGGCGAGGGTTTTGAGACGCCGACGGACAAACGATACTGCATCAATGGCACGGTTCTGAAATTTGTCCCGGACGGCGAGGCGGCTCCGGCGGCAAAGTCCGGCGAGACCGCGAAAAAAGGGGGGGAATGATCCCGCCTCCGCGCTCCCATCCTCGTGCCTCCGTCGCTTTTTGTTCCCGCATTTTTCTTGCAGGTCGCGACGGCATGTGAGAACTAGCGGGCATGAATCAATTTCAAGATCGTGTGGTCGTGGTGACCGGTTCGGGTCGGGGCATCGGTAAAGAAATCGCGAAGGCCTTTGTGGAACGGGGGGCCAAGGTCGCCGTGGCGAGCCGGACGGAAGCCAACGCGCAGGCGACCGCCGCCGAACTCAATGGACTCGGCCAAGGATCCGCGAAAGGCTACGCCGTCGATATCGCCGATCACGAGGCCGTGGCGGCGTTCGGCAAAGAGGTCGCCGCCGATCTCGGTCCGGTGAGTATTCTCGTCAACAACGCCGGAGTGACCCGCGACGGACTCGCCCTGCGCATGAGCGAAGAGGATTGGGACACCGTTCTCGACACCAATCTCAAGGGGGCCTTCAACGCGGTGAAGGCCTTTCAGCGCACGCTTTTGAAAGCTCCCGATGCCCGCATCATCAACATCAGCTCCGTGATTGGTCTGACGGGCAATGCCGGGCAGGCCAACTACGCCGCCAGCAAAGCGGGACTGATCGGATTCACCAAGGCGCTGGCGAAAGAGTTCGCGGGCCGGAAAGTCTGTGTCAACGCGGTCGCGCCGGGTTTCATCGTCACGGACATGACCGACGACCTCACCGAAGAAATCCAGGAAGCGATCCGGAAAAACATTCCCCTCGGCAGTTTCGGCGAGACGAGCGACGTTGCCCACGCGGTGCTCTTCCTCGCCAGTCGCGAAGCCCGCTACATCACCGGCCAGGTCCTCACGGTGGACGGGGGTATGGTGATGTGAGGCGAAGAGGATGAGACGAGACAGGCAACAGGGTTGCGGCGTCATCGTGTCGCGGGGCACCGGTGAATAACATTGAAATTTTCCGCCCCGTTCGCTACATCGGAGCATGTTCACAATGCGCCTGATGAAAGCGGCGGACTTCGATGCCGTCGCCGAACTGATTTTCCTCTCGACCAACGCCTGGTACCAACAGCGGCTGGGACACGCCATTTTCCAATGCCGCCCGCAGGACTGCCGTATTTTCTGCGAGGTCTACGAGGATCACGATCCCGGCGGCGGACTTGTTCTCGAACACCGCCGCACCGGAATGATCGTGGGTTCGTGTTTTTTCCATCCGCGGGAGACCCACGTTTCCCTCGGGATCATGAATGTCCACCCGAACTACTTCGGCCACGGCATCGCCGGACGGCTCCTCGAGCGCATCATCGACGAGGCGGAAAATCGCGGCCTGCCGCTGCGACTGGTCTCCAGCGCCTTGAATCTCGATTCGTATTCGCTTTACAACCGGCACGGTTTTGTCCCGTTTTGTCTCTACCAGGATTTGTTTCTCCAGGTCCCCGACGAGGGCATTTCCGTTCCGAGCGATCCCGCCCTGCCCCGCGTGCGGGAGGCGGCCCCTTCAGATCTCTTGGCGATGGGACGGATCGAGTTCGAGGTCAGCGGGATCTCGCGGGAGCGGGACTACAGCTATTTCATCGAAAACAGCGCCGGGATCTGGAAGACCTTCGTTTCCCTCGACGACGAGGGCGAAGTCGACGGATTCCTCAACTCCATCGACCATCCGGCGATCCGCATCATCGGTCCCGGGGTGATGCGAACCGAGGCTGCGGCCGAGGCGCTGCTGCGGGCGCAACTTGACCATTTCCGGGGAAAATCGGTCGTCTTTCTCCTGCCGGCGGATCAGAGCGGATTGGTCCGGACAGCCTATGGGTTCGGAGCGCGCAACTGCGAATTGCACCTCGGTCAAGTGCGCGGAGACTCCCAACCCGTGACCGGCATCGCGATGCCGACCTTTCTCCCCGAATCGGCCTGAGGAGACCCCGGAGCCTTCGTCCCTCGACGCGAAGGGTGTCTCCGATCTCGATCCCGATCACTGGCTGCCGAGTTCCTTCGCGAGAGCCTGGCTTTCGCCGCTGAGGTTGGCGAGGGGATACTCGAACTGGGACCCGTCTTCCTTGCGCAGGGTCACGGTGGCTCCGCTGAGGGAGACAAAAGCCGCCTGGAGGGACGCGCCGGCGCTGTTGGTCCAGGTTTGCACCTTGTTTTCCATCGCAGGCGCGGCGGTCGGGGCTCCGGAGGCATCCGCGGGGGCGTCGGCAGCGGTGGCGGAGTCCGGTTCGCCCGCCTCGAATTTCGCGCCCAGCGAGACCCATTTCTGCACGAG
Organism: uncultured Akkermansia sp.; assembly: GCA_964383345.1. Lineage (GTDB taxonomy): Bacteria > Verrucomicrobiota > Verrucomicrobiia > Verrucomicrobiales > DEV007 > Arctic95D-9. Next base: position 2,958 of record CAYLJC010000347.1, read on the forward strand.
GGAGAGCTCGGCGTTGGTCATGGCCTCGGCCCCGCGTTCGCGGGCGGGCGGCGGGGGCATCGCGTCACCGTCGCTGCGGGGGAGTCCGGCCTTGATCGTGAGGAGACTTTTCGAAGGATCGCCGGGAACGATGACCGGATCGTCGCCGCCGATGCGTTTGGCAAAGTCTTCGGGAGAGTCCATCCACAGCCCGCCCTTGGCCCTCGGACCGGTGTGGCATTTGAAACATTTTTTGTTCAGAATGGGCCGGATTTCTTCCTGGTAATCGACCGCTCCCGCTGTTTCGAAAGCGATGCCCGACATCGCGAGAACCAGAAAGGAGGGGAGGGGAAAGCAAAATTTCATGAAGGATCCGGGTGAAGTGGAGCGTGAGAACCCTTCCAGTGTATATCAGGGTGCTTGGCTTCGTCAATTCCCGACGCGGAAGATTTTGGCGCGCGGAATCCGTCCCCGTGAAATCCGTCGGTCTGCGTTCCCTCCGCCCGCCAAGGTAGGGCGGGTTGTCCCCAACCCGCCGCCGTTGGGCCAAGAGGCGTTCTTCCATCCCTCGCGGCGCGTTGAGGACAACTCGCCCCACCTTTCCGGGTAAGCGGGCGGAGAAATAGCCTGTCCACCCCTTGTAAGAAAGCTCTCCCGATTTTCAATTTTTCTGGATTTTTTAGCGAATTTGGTTTCCATACGCAATGTCCGGTCGCACGAAAAAAATCCGTAACCTCTTGACATGGCGGGCCAAAACCGGTTTTCTGGACGGTGCCTGCCGTCTCGGATAGCGTGAAAAATATCGATAGCGAAGTGGGCTACTAATACTGTTCGGTCATAAAATTAGCCATGCTCTACGCCGTCACAGCATTCGCGCTCTCGTTCCTCTGGTTGGCTGCGCTCGCCTTCGCGCCGGGACTCGGTATTGCGATTCGCGGCGGGACGGAGGAAGTCTTTTCCCTTCCGCGGGAGGTCGTGTGGATCCTCTTTCCGGTGATCTCAGTTTTCATAGCCCTTACCTTCAAGCGTTGGATTCTTTCATGTCGACGGTGGCGGATGCTCCTACCTGCGTTGGCCCTACCTTGGATCGGTACCTTGGTGATAG
>CAYLJC010000348.1:0-4040 GCA_964383345.1 uncultured Akkermansia sp.
TCTGCGCGGGGAGGGGGAGGACGAAGAGCGCGGTGGCGACGACGAGCAGCAAATGCCATCGCGTCGCCTTCCTGCGATCTGTTCGCGGGAGCGGCAGCGCGTGCGGTCTGAAGAATTTCGACATCGGGGGAAAGAGCGGAAGAAGTATTCTCGACAAAAAGGCGGGGGCGTCAATGTGAGAAGCGGAGTGGTGGCGGAAGACGGGCGCTCTCAGAGGAGCAGTTCGGGATAGGCGGCGGAAGCGATCTCGAAGGACCTCGCCCGCACCGCCGCCGAGGTGCCGCAGTGGCGGATCTGCTCGGTCATTTCCCGGCAGACCGCCGAATCGAGGCGGGAGATGGCCCGCCGCGCGCGCAGCAGTTGGGGTGCCCCGACGGAGAGTTCATCGACACCGAGGCCGACCCAGATCGGAGCCATGAGGATGTCGCTGGCGACCTCGCCACAGATGCCGCACCAGATTCCGTTGCGATGGGCGGCCTCGATGGTCTCGCGAATCATCGCGATGACGGCGGGGTGATAGGGTTGGTAGAGGTGTGCGACCCTGTCATTGACGCGGTCCACCGCGGTGGTGTACTGGACAAGGTCGTTGGTGCCGATGCTGAAAAAATCGACTTCGTGGGCGAGATGGTCGGCGATCATGACCGCGCTGGGAATCTCGATCATCGCACCGATTTCGATGTTTTCGTCGTAGGCGATGCGCTTGGCGTTGAGTTCCTCCTTGGCGATTTCCAGTTGGACGCGCGCGCCCTGCAGCTCCTCCAGGGTGGAGATGAAGGGAAACATGATCCGGACCTTGCCAAAGGCGCTGGCCCGGAGGATCGCGCGGAGCTGGAGCCGGAATTCCTCCACCTCGTCGAGGCTCAGGCGTATCCCGCGCCAACCGAGAAAGGGGTTCGGCTCGGGATTTTCGAAAAGTTCGGGGCGCAGTTTGTCCCCGCCCACATCAATGGTGCGGATGATGACGCCGTGGGGGGCGGTGGCTTCGGCGACCTCGCGGTAGTTGGCGGTCTGATTTTCCTCGCTGCGGAGTTCTTTTTTCGCGAGGTAGAAAAATTCGGTCCGGTAGAGTCCGATGCCCTCGGCTCCGCGCTCGGTGACTCCGCCGAGTTCCTCGATGAACTCGATGTTGGCGGAGAGGGTGATCTTGCGGCCGTCGGCGGTGCGGGTTTCCGCGTCCTTGAGCGCTTCGAGGTCGACGAGGACGGATTTTTCCCGCTCGAGGATAGTCTCGTGTTCGGCGATCGTCTCCGCAGTGGGGTTGATGACGACCAAGCCGTGAAATCCGTCGATGAGAACGGTGTTCCCGGAGACGAAGGCCTCGGGAACTTCGTGCAGGGCGACGACGGCGGGGATGTTCAGCGAGCGCGCCATGATCGCCGTGTGGGAGGTGGGACTCCCGATCTCGGTGGCAAAGCCAAGCACGCGGGTGCGGTCGAGGCCGACGGTGTCCGACGGGCTGAAGTCGTGGGCGAGGAGGACGCGGGTGGCGGGCAGGAGCGGCCGGGTTTCGGAATCTTCGCCCGCCTCGATCCGCAGGTTGCGGAGGATTCGTTTGGCGACGTCTTCGATGTCGATGGCCCGCTCGCGCAGGTAGGGGTCGGAAATCTTGCGGAGGGAGTCGATGTAGCGCTTGATCACCGAATAATAGGCCCATTCGATGGAGATGAGCCGGATCTCGGTGAGGCGGAGGACCTCGTTGATCACCGCCGAATCCTCGAGGATGAGGAGATGGGTGTCGAAAATGGCGGAATGGCTGTCTCCCTCGTGGGCTTCGATCTCGTTCTGGAGAGCCACGATTTGTTCTCGGGTGACCGCGAGGGCACGGGAGAAACGGTCTTTTTCGGCGGGCACCTCCGCTTTGTCGATGGAGAGATTTTCCGGCTCTTCCAGCGTTTTCCCCAATCGTTCGGCCGGACCCACCGCAATCCCCGGAGAGACACCGATACCTTGGAGTCGGATCTCGGGTTTGGGATCGGAGGGTGTCATGCGGTAACGTTCTCTAAACGGTCAGGCGGTGGAAATATTATGACCTTCGCAGAGAAATCGCACGAATTCGCCGAAAGGGCGGGGGATCAGCAATCGGCCTCGAAACCACTCTCCACGAGTTTGCTGAGTTGTTCCAGGGCGGCGGCGGCGTCGGCCCCTTCGGCGGTGACGCGGATGACGGATCCCTGGGCTGCGGCCAGCATCATCAGCCCCATGATGCTTTTTCCGTTGATTTCCTCGTCATCTTTTTCCACCCAGACATCGCAGGCAAATCGGCTCGCCAGTTTGACAAACTTGGCCGCCGGACGGGCGTGCAGTCCATCTTCATTCGGGATCGTGAGTTCGCAAACGGGCATCAATGGGAGGGGCAATGGGTAGCGGGGAAAAGGGGGCGGTGGTGGTTCAGAACATGGATTTACGTTCGTCGTGCATCCTTTTCAAGAGTTTCTTGTTGAATTCCACGGCGGAATCGTGCCCGAGCGCCTTGAGTTTCTGATCCAGCGCGGCCACTTCGATGAGTTGGGCCATGTCGCGGCCGGCCGCGACGGGGAGTTCGATGGAGGGGATGCTCAGCCCGAGGATCTCGACCGAGCGACGGTCCACCCCGACGCGTTCCATCTCGTTCATCTCGGTCTCTTTGCGCAGGGTCACGACGAGGTCGAGCCGTTTTTCGGTGCGGAAGGTGCCGACGCCGAAGAGGGCCGCGACGTTGATGATGCCGAGTCCGCGCACTTCCATGTGGCTGCGGCCGAGCATGGGGGCGGTGGCGATGAGTTCCCGGCCCTCGATGTTGCGGATGCGGACGGTGTCGTCGGCCACGAGACTGGAACCGCGGCGCAGCAAGCCCAGCACCGTTTCGCTCTTTCCGGTACCGCTTTCGCCCTGAATGAGAATCCCGATGCCCATGACGTCGACCATGCAGCCGTGTTGGGTCGTCACCGGGGCGAATTCCCAATCGAGCCGGACGGTGGCGGAGTTGATATAGTTCATCGTCACCATCGAGGTTTGAAAAACGGAGATGCCGGCCTCGTTGGCGATCCCGAGGAGGGCGTCGGTGAGATCCTGTCCCCGGCTCACGACGATGCAGGGAATGCGCTGGCGGCAGAGGTCGAGGAAGCGTTTTTCCGAATTCGCCTCGCTGAGATGGCGCAGGTAGGAGCGCTCCGCCTGCCCGATGACCTGAATGCGGTGCAGGGCGAAATATTTGTAAAAGCCCGAGAGCGCCAGCCCCGGCCGGTTGATGGTGGGTTCGAGGATCTCGCGATCAAAGCCGCAATCCGTTCCGACCAATTCCATCGCAAGGCCGACACGATGGCGTTCGAAGAAGGAGCCGACCTTGATCGAGGTGGGTTTGGAAATGGAGGATCTTCTGGGCATGTGGGTGGCGCGACCGGGACCAGTATCCGATAGCAGGGGCTCTGATGCGAACAAAAAAGGGGGAATCCTGGACGGGATAACAGGATTTTACAGGATGGGTTTTTCTGATCCTGTCCATCCTGTGATCCTGTCTGAAATGGGCGGAGCAGAGGGGAGCTTGGAAGAGGGGTTTTTGGACAGGATCACAGGATTTTACAGGATTTTTTTCCTGATCCTGTTCATCCTGTGATCCTGTCTGAAATGGGCGGAGCAAGGGGGGCTGGGAAGAGGGGGTTTTGGACGGGATCACAGGATTTTACAGGATTTTTTTCTGATCCTGTCCATCCTGTCTGAAATTCGCTCGTCGGGACCAACGCTCCCATCTGGTTTTGGCGCGATCCCATACGGAAATGGAAGGGGAAAACCATCGTTTGTTCTGGACACGGGAAGTTTCCCCGTGGAATCTTGTCGCCCTCTCCATTCCAACCCAACCATCCCAGCCATGCCACAGGTCGAAACAAACGGAATTCAGATGTACTACGAGGAAAAAGGCTCCGGGGAGCCGCTCATCCTCATCATGGGAGTCACCGCACCGGGCGAGGCCTGGGCGGCCCACGCGGCCGACTGGAGCGAGGAATTCCGCTGCATCATGCCCGACAACCGCGGCGTCGGGCAGACCGACAAACCGACCGGGAACT
>CAYLJC010000349.1:0-3696 GCA_964383345.1 uncultured Akkermansia sp.
AGCCGGAGCCGCCCTTGGCGATGGGCACCGAAAAACCGAGCTCGAGGACACCTTCCTGCGCTTCGCGGCTGGTCGCGAGCTTGGATTTGAAATCCTCGTCGATGTAGCGGCCGCTCACGATGAGGCCGGAGTGCAGGGTGAGGAAGTCGGCGGCGGAAAATCCCTTGTCACTGCGATTTTTCAACTCGGGCAGGTTGACCGGCGCGTCGATCCCCAGGGAATCATATTTGGCGAGAGAGCGCCGCTGATCCCGGTGCGTGTTGGCCGGCATGACGATGCACGAGGTCAGTGAGACCGCGCACAAGAGGAGCGCGGCGAAATACCCGGAGCGGCGGCAAAACAAAGAAAATCGGGGATCGGACGACATGCGGAGGGCAAAGAAAATTTTGGCGGCGGACTTCATTACAGTCAGGATTCGAGGAAATCCCCGACACTTTTCCCACCGGGAATATAGTGCAAAGTATCCCGGCCATCACCCGACAATACGTGTCGCCGCAAAATTCTTTTCAGGTCTTTTTTCACCCTATGCCGCCCGCCCTTATCGCCGCAGACCAAATCCGAAGCCAATGAGGGCGGCGCTCGCGGAAGGCAGATGGGCCTGGAGAACACGACCGACCCCGCTGACCTGGCCCATGATCCAGTTCCGCCCCTCGCTCACCTGACCGTAATAATCCTCCCAGCCGGGTGTTATCATGCCGCGGGATTGCAGGACCCAGACAACGATGCCGCCAAGGAAAAGGAGCGCGAGCGAGGTTTTCACCGCCACCCGCAGGAGGGAACCGAAAATCATCGCCGCGATGAAGCTGAGTCCCACGCGGATGGCAATATCTCCGAGAGCCTCCCGGCCACCCGGCCAGATGCCCTGCCGGGGTGCTTCCCCGCTCCAGTCCGCGCGCAAAGGATCTTGCATGGAATCCCCCACCGGGCCGGAAACCGTGGAACGTGGTGATTCGGAAGAAAAGCCCCCGCCATTCCATACCATTCCGCCCATCGCGAGAGCTCCCGCGATCACCAGGAGTTGCCCCTTGGCGCCTCCGAACAAGCCAAAAATTCCCCGAATGCCTATCATTGCCGAAGGGAAGGATACTCCGGCGAAAGGCACATTACACGACAAAATTCGAATCATAATTTGGGTCGCCCGGTCCAGCCTGAATTCCATCTGTCTGTACATTCTGGCCAGTAACTTCTCACGGGAAAGGCGATCAAAGGAGGGGCAAAAAACCGCCGGGAAAAGTTATCCTTGCAAGCGGAGATTTCATGCCATACCCTGAATGGCATGAAGATGACGATGCATATCGACGAGGTGGCTTTGGCCGAAGTGATCGAGATGTTCGGTTGCGAGAGCAAGACCGAGGCGGTGAACTTCGCCTTGAAGGAGGTCGTCCGCCGCAAGAAGTTGACGGCCTGCTTGAAAAAGGGCACGGGAATGACCCCTGAAGAAATCCGGGCGTCCGTCGTGCCCGGATACGATCCCACGCGCTTGCGGGTGGCCGAACCTCCTTTTGACAACACCCATGGGACGGGAAGTGCTGATTGACTCCAACGTCTACATCGATCTTCTCCGGGCCGGACGGGATCCCGGGGAGGCGATCTACGCACGTTACGCGGAGACCGATGTGGTGACCTGTGGCATTGTCAGGCTGGAGGTCCTGCGGGGGATCCGGGCCGAGCGAATGAAATCATGGATGGAAGAGGTTTTTTCCCTCATGCAGCAAGTCGCCACCGACAATCACCTTTGGGAGACGGCCGTCGAACTCGCGTGGAGGCTGGACCGTGCCGGCCGGGTGCTCCCTGCGGCCGACCTCGTCATCGCGGCCTGCGCGATGCGGACGGAGGCGATGATTCACACCCATGACCACCATTTTTCCTTGATCCCCGGCCTGAGCGTCGTCTCGGATCCGCTGTAGGTGCGGAGGACTTGAGGCTGACGCCCGCATCCACCTTCCCCCAAGAAAGGGCGCTTTGTAAGCGCCCAACAAGCCCGGCCCTCAAGTCCCGCCCCCCGATAGGCTCCGCCGGGGCTTACAAAGCCCCGCTCCTTGAGGTTCTCCCCCTTCACTGCGGATTGTCCTTTGCCCGGATCCTTCCGAGAGTCTCCCGCAATGCCGCAACCCGTTCACTCTCATCCGCAGCGAGATCGCTCGTCTCGTGGGGATCGTCGCCCAGATGAAAGAGTTCGGCTTTCTCCCCTTTTGTTGCGGTGATCAGCTTCCAATCCCCTTCCCGGATCGCGATGCCGCCATTGGTTCGCCAGTAGAGGGTGCGGGGCGGGACGGAAGCCGCTTCGCCCCGGTCCGTGAAGAGCGGTGCGATGTCGATCCCGTCGAGCTTCCACGTTTCATCGACTTTGCCTCCGGCGAGTCCGATCAGAGTCGCGGCCCAGTCGCAGATGTGGGTCGGAGAGGAAACCGTGCCGCCGGGTTCGATCACGCCGGGCCAATGGACAAAAGCGGGAACGCGGATGCCGCCTTCGTAGAGTTCCGTTTTCCATCCCCGGAGCGGGAGGTTGTTGCCGAGGGTGTGGTTCGGGGCGTAGCGTCCGTTGTAGTGCTTTTCCGAGGGAATCCAGTGCTCCTGACCGCCATTGTCCGAAGAAAAAATCACGAGTGTGTTTTCCGCTTTGCCCGACTCTTCCAGCGCCGCGATGATCTGACCGACCCCGTCGTCGAGATGAGTCACCGCCGCCGCGAAATGCCGCCGCGAGGAATCGGCGATGGTCTTCTCGTAGGGGGCGATCCACTTGGGCGGTTCGTTGAGCGGATAATGCGGGGAATGATGGGCCACGTAGAGGAAAAACGGCTCGTCACCGGATTCCCGGATCACCCGGATCGCTTCTTTGGTGATGAGATCGGTGACATGCCCTTCTTCCTCGACAAACTCGTCATTGCGGTGCCAGGTGACATGATCGCCCGCCTTGTAGCGATGGGTGTAGGGATCGATTTGTCCGCGCAGGTAGCCATAGGTGGTGTCGAATCCGTAGCGCAAGGGCCGGTGTTCGGGAGTCTCCCCGATGTGCCATTTTCCCGCCAGATGGGTGCGATAGCCGAGGCGACGGAGTTCCTGCGGGAGATGGGCGTCTTCCCCCGTCATCCTTGTCGTCGAAGCCAGGGGAGTGAACACACCGAAACGACTCGGGTATCGCCCCGAGAGCAGCGCCACCCGCGTCGGTGAGCAGGTCGGATAGACATAGTGCTGCTCCAGCTTCGCCCCCGCCGCCGCGAGGCGGTCGAGATGAGGGGTGTTGATCTCCGACCCGTGGTAGCCGATGTCGGCCCAGCCGAGATCGTCGGCGAGGATAAAAATCACATTGGGCGGAGCGGGCGCTTCGGCGGCATCGAGACACGGCTCAGCCGCGATCAGAAAGAGAAAGAAAAACGCGGAGAGAAATCGCAAAATCATGGGGCATCGTTGCGGAAAGCCGCGGCGGCGAGTAGGTCCGTGTTTGCGGTTCTCCCAGGATGGCACGCGGTGGCCCGGTAGCCCTCGAAACCGTGGAAACCCCGTGCGATCGAGACCTCCGGGCCTGGTTACCCCGCGTTTCGATGCCGGTCAGGGCTGGTTCTGCAAAAAGCAGTCGAAGAAGCGGTAGATGATCTCGTTGGACTGTTCGGTCGGTGAGTGCTTGGGCCGGTTGCTCATCGCCACCCGGTTTTCATAACCGAGCAACTTGTTGATTTTGATGGTGTGATTGAGGGC
>CAYLJC010000349.1:3706-4027 GCA_964383345.1 uncultured Akkermansia sp.
TCGGAGGAACCGCCCGAGACAAGAAAGGGACGAGGAGCCATGAGGGCGTGCAGTTCGTGCAAATCGCGACCGTCCTCGATGAGCTTCGGGTAGAGTCCGCGCGCGTTCGCGTCGGTTTTGGACCAGGTTTTTTCCCAGGGCGGCTCGTAGTAGCCGAGATACCAGGGTTCCCAGTAATTGACCCCCGACCCTTTTGTGTTATCAAAGACAATGCCGGGGTCGGACCAGGCCGCGCAGGCAAATTTGTCGTAGAGACAGGAGGCGAACATCGCCCATTTTCCTCCGTAGGAGTGGCCGACGATCCCCACCCGTTCCGGATCG
>CAYLJC010000350.1:0-4024 GCA_964383345.1 uncultured Akkermansia sp.
GAGCAGGTAGAGGGTGGTGTTGGGGCGTTCCGGAGAAGGCAGGTTGCGGACCGGGGTATCGTAGATCGAGGCGGCGTCGGCTTCGACGGTGAGAAGGAAGCGGCGGAAGGCTTCGGGAGTGTCGAGTCGGGGGGCGGGGCGGGTGCTGCCGACATCGCCGGCCTCGTAGCGGAGGAACTCGGGCCGCACGGTGTTGGCGAGACTTCGCGGGAGACAGTGGACGATGGTGGCGGCTTCGAAGTCGTCGCGGAGGTGCTCGCGGAAGAGCAGGGCGAGGGAGGCTTTGCCGTAGTTCGGGGCCTGATAGACCCGCACGGTGTCGCCGGATTGCCCGTAAAAATTCTCCTTGGCGGCTTCCCCGATGGTCACCTCGACGAGACTGCTGAGCCGCTTCGAATTGGCGGTGATGCTGCCGAAGACCAGGGTCGCCGCGCCCATGAACACGGCGCAGAGCGAGATCGCCACGAGCATCTCGACAAATGTCCATGCGCGGCGGGACCGGTTCGCTCTCGTTTTCATCGCGGGTGGGGGAGCGTTCTCCGGGGGCTCATTTCTCCGCCTGGGAAATGTCGCGAGGGGCTTGCGGTTTCTTTTCCTGTTTCCCGTCGTCGGTCGGAGTCGCTTCGTCCGAAGCGATCCTCTCGTGACCGTGGGGACGTCCCGGATGGAGGACTCCCATGCGGCGCTCGTTGTCCTTCCCCTCCGCGGCAGCGGACTCCTGACCGTGGAGGGCGTAGCTCACCTTCGGGCTGAGGTCGTAGGGTACCTGCATGGTCTTTCCGCTGGGCTCGCCGCTGGCGAGATCGATCCAGCCGAGCACGACGGTGTCCGCCTGGATGGCGAGGACCTTGAGATTCTCGCTTTGACCTTCGAGGAGTTGGGGGAGAATTCGCCCCTGTTCGAGGATGATGTCGCCGAGGAGGATGCGGAGTCCGTTGGGGCCCTCGCTGCGGCCGGTCACGGAGAGACTGCCGAGGCGGGCGCGAATCTGCTGCTCTTCGGCGTCGATGTTCTCCTCGCCGGTGATTTCTTCCTTGTCGCTTCGTTTCGCGTAGGGATTGCGCTCGCTCGCCTTGAGCAGGAGAGGGCGCTTTTCCTCCGGGCGCATCCCGATGATGCGTCCGGGAACGAAGTTTGCAGCCGGCGTCGTGGTGGTCGGCAGGCCGGTGGCCGGATTTATCGGTACCGCGGTCTGGGCGGGGAGGAGCGGGGGAAGCGCGAAGAAGACGGTCAGGAGAGTGGCGATGCCAACAATGCCAAAGGCGGATCGCGTCGGAGCGTGGGGGCGTGTGCTCATGGTGGGAACAGGGTGAGGGGAGGAGGCGGTCAGATTTTTAGAATGGGAATCTGCACCTGGAGTTCGAGGTGGATATCGTTGCCGCGGTCGCCGCGGAGGAGCTGGCAGCGGGTGATGCGGCAGCTCGGAATCGCCTCTTCGAGACGGCCCAGCCAGTTCAGGGTCTTGGCGTAGTCATCCTCGACGACGAGATCGGCGACGAGGGCTTCTTCGATGACGGAATCCTTGCCGACCTCGTCGGTTTCGAATTTCTGCGAGATCAGAAAGACGTCGCCCTCGCGGATCACTTCGGCGATGCGCTGCTCGGCGTCCTGGGCGGTGCGGTGGGCTTCGAAGTACGGTTTCCATTCATTGAAAACGAGGCGGAGTTCCGCCGTCTTCGAATCGAGGGTTTTCAACTGGATGTTGGCCAGCTGGGCCTGTTGCTCGGCCATCTCGGCTTCGGACTGGCTCATCCGGACGGTCTCGCGCGCGGAGGAGGTGGAGTTGCGCAGGGTGTTGACTCCGTAGAGGATCGCGGCGACGAGGAAAAGCAGGAGGGCGCAGGCGGCTTTGTGATGGTTCATCGTAAAGGGGGCGAAGGGAGAGGAGGTGGGGTGGAGAGGCGACGGAGCCGGAACGGGTTATTTGTCAGAGTGGATCAAGGTCGCCTGGAAATCGGTCGAGTTGCGCCCTTTGACTTGCTGGGCGGAGTAGGTCTGGTAGTGGAGGGCGTAGATGGAGTCGAGGGTGTGCTCGATTTGTTCGGTGCCGCCGCCGTCGATCTTCAGTTGCATGAAAGTGTGCGCGGGGATCTCGGGATTGCGATTGAGGGCGAGTTCCGCCACGGTCGAGTCCTTGCCCATGCTGCGGCCCACCGCCACGGTGACCGGTTGGAGCGGGCGGGAACCTTCCAGCCACTTGGCGAGGACTTCCGCCTTTTTGGCTTCCGCGACGATGGTTTCCTGATTCGAGACGAGGGCGTCCCGCTGCGACTGCGCTTCCTCGATACGATTCCGCATGAGCAGGTTCGTCGCTTCGTAGGATTTTTTGCTGAGGGAGAAATAGAGGCTGAGAAAGACCGCCGCGACCGAGACGATGTAGAAGGTCACGGGAATCAGTTTGTATCCCGCCGGCAGTCCGGAGGAGACGTTCTGCCGCTCTATTTTGAGATCGTGAATGACGTCGTGCATGGTGGGGAAGGGGTGAAGGGGGAATCGGCGGGGATCAATGTCGGGCGAGGATGTTCCAGAGATTGTGTTCCTCGGTGACATCGGTGACGTGGAGGTTTCCGAACTGGTTGAGGTAGCTGGCGGAGAACTCTGCCGACTTGCGATTCTCCATCAGAATGACGCGGGTCGAAGGATCGGCTTTTTCGATGAAAGGCCGTATCATCTGGTTGATCGTGATCTCGTCGCCGGCGGGGATGCCGCTGCGGCAGCGGAGATCCTGCCACTGCCCGTTTTTCTGGCGCACCACGCAGAGGGAACCGTCGAGCCAGGTCACGACGATGAGGTCCTGGGTTTTTAAAGCGTTGTCGGCCGCGATGTGATTGAGGAGGAGCGCGGTGGTGGCGAAAAGTCCCGAGCAGATCCTCGCGGCACGGAGATTGTGTCCGCGGATGGCCTCTTCGATCGACTTCACCATGGAGTCGTCGCAGGCCATCAGAAGACTTGCACTGGTCTCGGGGTTGTGGTGGAGCGCATAGCGTTTGGCGCGGTCGTATTTCGTCCCGAGAACGGTTTTGGGATTTTGGCGGAGCTCCTCCTGCCAACCCTTTTTGCGGGAGAGGTTGTGCTCGAGCGAAATGATGAAACGATGGTTCAGGGAGAGGCCGAGCCAGCCGTCTTCGGTGTGGGCGCGCCATTCGTCCGCCATCCGGGCGGCCACTTCGATGAATTCTCCGGCGGCTTCCCCGGTGTCCTCCAACTGACCCTTGCGGTTGAGAAAAGCCCACGAACAATGCCCGCGATTGATGTTCACCAGCACGGATTTGCGTTTCGGGAAACGCTGCGGCCAGGTGAAAAGGGGATTGTCAGGCTCGGGCCGGAACGCGGCGAAGGTGAGGACGTCTTTGATGTCTTTGAATTCCATGGGATTCAGCGGGCGAGGGTTTCCTGATCGATGGGGGTCAGTTCGTTGTGGAGATATTCAGCCACTTCGTGCTCGGAGTAGCCGGTCTTGGCGGGCGTGCTGGAGCGCCAGCCTTCGAATTCGCGCATCTTGAGGCAGTGCTCGAAGTTCATCATGCCCTTGGTGATGCCGGTCTCGAGTTCATGGTCGAGTCGTTTGAAATCACCGCGACGGATCATCCCGGTGACGGAGTCGTAGGGGAAGAGCACTTCGTGGACGGGGAATCGTCGCTCCTGTTGGGCGTCGTAGAGGAGTTGCTGACAGAGGATCATGCGGAAGGAATCGGCGAAAGAAAGCATGGCGCTTTCGACGCGCTCCCCCGGGATGAGCTTGAGGAAACGCTGCACCGTCTGGGCGGCGGAAGAGGTATGCATCGTGGCGATGACCACATGACCGGTGTCGGCCGCCTGCATCGCGATCTCGGCGGTGAGTCCGTCCCGGATTTCCCCGATCATGATAATATCGGGGGCTTGGCGCAGCGAGGCGCGCAGGGACAGGCTGAAATCGAGTTCGTCGGATCCTATTTCCCGCTGGGTGATGAGCGAGGGAAGATTGGTCGGGAGGATGTATTCGATGGGATCCTCGAAGGTGATGATGTGCTCGCGACGGCGTTCG
>CAYLJC010000351.1:0-4022 GCA_964383345.1 uncultured Akkermansia sp.
CCACTTTTTCCGTGGGGGGTGCCTTTTACCAAAGTTATCTCGTGAAGGAAAAAGGCTGGGGCATCTCCGATGCGAAGCGGGGGCTTACCGACACGGTCGTGAGCATCTCGGTGTTGAGTTTGGTGACGGTGGTGATCCTGCTGACCTCGATGCGCGTCTTTTACGGTCGTCCCGACCAGCTCGAATTGACGAGCGTGGATCAGGTGGCGCGCCAGCTCGAACCGCTTTTCGGCTCCTGGGCCACCGTCATTTTCAGTTTGGGAATCCTCGCGGCGGCCTTCAGTTCCTTTCTCGTCAATGCGATGATAGGCGGCACGGTGATGTCGGATGGTCTCGGCAAGGGCAGTCGGCTCAGCGATGGCTGGCCCATTCACTTCACCAGCGTGGCGCTCTTCACGGGGATGGCGGTGGCGATGCTTTCGCTGACCCAGAGCGGCAGTCATGTGACACTCATCACCATCGCCCAGGCGCTCACCGTGGTGGGGAATCCCGCGCTCGCCGCGGCCCTGCTCTATCTCGGGACGAGGCCGGAACTGACCGGCCCCCGCCGCATTCCCCGCTGGATCCTGTCGCTCGCCTGGCTGGGCTTTTTTGTCTCGTGTTTTGTCGCGGTGCGCACGGCGATGGCGGTTTGGGCGAAACTCGGGTGAGGATCAGCGGGCCGCCTGGCCGGTTTGGGCGGGGACGCTCGGCAGTTGCTGCGTTTGCAGTCCGAATTTTTGAAACATGGTGTTGTCGTGACCGTAGATGTCGCGGTCGAAACGCACCCGGCGATCACCCATGATGGTGCAGGTCCAGTAGTTCAAATAGACCGAGGTGGTGTCATTGAGCCGCTCGCGCCGGTTGTGCACATTGGGGTCGTCCATGGTGGCCCGGACCGATTGGGGACTCCAGCCGGGATTGTGCCGCAGGATGAACATGGCCAGATCGACGGGGCGCTCCACCCGCACGCAGCCCGAGCTGTAGTCCCGGTCGGCGCGACCGAAAAGTTCGGGGTGGTTGGTATCGTGCAGATAAATCGCCGAATCGTTCGGGAAGATGAATTTGATGAGTCCGAGCGAGTTGTTCGGACCGCCTCCCTGGCGCATGAGGAGTCCGCCCGAAGCGACCTTGTTGAGGTTCTCGACCGTGTTCGGGAGGGTATTTGAGGCACCGTAGGAAGTGATGATCTGGTAATTGTGTTCCCTCATGTAGCCATCGGGCCCCTTCGGGGAGGAGAGGGCGGCGGGGACGAGCATCCGCCGGGCGATGGAGGTGGGCACGTTCCAGACGGGGCGGAAATAGACATCCTGCACTTTCCCGTGGAAAACGGGGGTTTCCGAGGCGTCTTTCCTCCCCACGATCACTTTCATGACGGCGGTTTCCCGTTGATTGGAGTAAATCCGCAGGGCGCTCTCGGCGATGTTCACCTCGATGTGTTCGGGCACGTCCCAGGTGCGGGGCATCCAGCGGAGCCTGTCGATGTTGATGATGATCTCGTTGACCCGGTGGGAGACGTCGGTGTTTAGTTCGGTCAGGGTCTCCGCGCCGATGAAACCGTCCGGCTCGATCCCGTGGCGGAATTGAAAGGATTTGATCGCTTCGCCGGTGCGGTTGTCGATCTCGCCCTTGCGGCTGCGGGCGGCTCCGCCGGGCAGGTCTCCTTCCGCCTGAAGGCGCGAGGTGAGGAGCTTCAACTCGGGATATTTGGTGCCGGGGCCGGCGGGGGTGGCGGTGGCCGGAAGCTCGCGCCATCCTCCGAGGCGGTTGAGTTCCCGATAGCGGGCGAGGGTTTTGACCATCTCCTGATAGCGGGTGTCCTGCGGCGGAACGACCTGAAGGAGGTGGTTGGAAAACTGGGAGGGCGGTTTCTGCAAGGCCTGATCGAGAAACTGGTAGGCTGTGACATGGCGGGGGATCTCGGCCCATTTCGGATGGACTTCCCGCGGATTGACAAAGCCGTAAGCGAGCGACTGGATCGCGTAGAGGGCGAGTTGGGTGGTGCCGACTTCGACTTCAGCGCGCTTGGCCGGGTCGGGGCTGGGATTGCGCCACTGCGCGTCCCAGGTGGAGAGCTGGAAAAGCTGGGGGGAAAGCCCGTGCGCATCGATACTCTGAATGAACCGGGCGAGGCCACCGAGTCTCTCGCCGTCCCAGACGGGGGCGTAGTTGCGGGCGGCGTACCAGCTTTTGATTCCGTCCCCGGCCCGTGCCGCCCGGGCCTGGATCGCGGCGTTGATGTCCTGGGCGTCGCCCTGCCGGAGCGGGGCGAAGGCGGCGAAGCAGAGCAAGAGGGCAAAAAGGAACAACCGTGGGGAACGCATGGGGAAGGTAGTTAATTGTTCTTATATTTCCCTATAATTCGGTTTTGTTCAAACATTCAATGGCACCTTTGTGCGGACCGGTGGATGGGCGGACGGGATTCGCGCGAAGGAGCCCCGCTTTTTACCAAGACGAACCGGCTCGGGATTTCTTTGGGAAAAGTGTTTTACGAGAAAGACGGATGGACATACGGAGGCGCATCGGACAATGTTTCACGATATGAGAGCCGGACTCGCTCAACTCTATGCCGAACTGGATCGCGCCCCCGAGGATTGGTCGGTCCGCATCCGGCTGATCGAAGCGGCGGTCGGCTCGGGCGACCTTCCCGAGGCAAAACGTCTCGTGCGCACGTCCCCCGAGATGGATCGCCCCCTGCCGGCGGAGTTGCAGCAGAGAATCCACTCCCTGCTGACCCGCCGGGGCACGGAAGTTCCCATCGCGGCGGTGCCGAAAGGAGAAGACGGCTCGACATGAGGTTTCCGCGCCTTCGAGGGAGACCGGTTTTCGTTTTCCTCCTTGCGGCGGGACTGGCAGGTTGTGCCGGGGTGCGGCCCGGGACGGGACGGACGATCGAGGCGGGGAGCGTCCTCCTCGGCGAGGTCAGGGAGATCACGAGCCGCGAGGGGCTTCCCGAGGCGAAAGAACACCTCGTCGCGCTTCTCGCGGAGAGGGACGATTCGGACGGGGCGCTGGAGCGACGGGTCATTCGGACGACGGCGGACCCGGATCTGGTGCTGCCCGATTCGCTCGCGGCCTTGCCTCGCTCGCGGCGGCAGCGGATCGCTCTCGCGATCATCCCGGGCACCCGGGCGGGAAACCAGAGCGGGCGGGACTACACCCGGGAATGTCTCGCGGGGGCGGCTGAGCAAAGTCGTGCGATGGGGTTCGCGACCCACTTCCTGCGGACCGAAGCCCGCGGGACGATAGAGCGAAACGCCGATCTCGTGGCTCGCCAAATGCGGAAAATTTTCGCCGAGTCCGACGCGGTGATGATCCTGATGCTGTCCAAGGGGGCCCACGATGTGATCCATTACCTTCAACACGGCGGGGTCGATCTGCCCGCCGCGCACCGTCGCAAACTGGTCGCGGTGATCTCCCTGGCCGGCACCGTCCAGGGTTCGGTCGTGGCTGATTGGCTCGTCACTTCGGAGCGTCCTCTCGCCGCGGGCACCCGCGCCTGGCTCACCCTTTCGGGACAAGCGGATGCGATCGACATGCTGCGCTCCATCGCGGAATCGCCCTGGAAAGACGGGGCGGCGAGCCGGATGGCGGTTCTCTACCCGCGCCTCACCTGGATCAGTATCGCGATGGTACCCGACGGGGACGACGGGCGCATCCGCGAGCGGCTCTGGTCGCCGTATCTGCGACGGCGCGTGGAAAAAACCGCAGCGGTCTACAGTCCGACCGACGGTCTCGTCGAGAGCGCCGCCTCGGTTTTGCCGGAAACGGTGCCCCTTCCCGAATGGATCGTGACCGCGTATGGTTCCCACGCCATGCCCAACGGCACCTATGGCGACGGCAGCGACATCGCCCCGCGAACAACTGATCCCGGGCGGGAAAAGCTCAAGCCGGAAACCGGTGGCGAAGTCATCAGCGCCTACCTGCGGGCGCTGCCTCGATCACTGCTCCAGTAGTCCGACAACGGAGCAACGGGGGAGAGAGGAGTGGAAAGACTGGGACTCGAACCCAGGACCAATTGGTTAAAAGCCAACTGCTCTACC
>CAYLJC010000352.1:0-1364 GCA_964383345.1 uncultured Akkermansia sp.
TGGTGAGCAGGCTGTCATAGATGGCTTCGACCTCGAGGCGGCGGGCCGGAAAACGCGAGAGAAGCAAGCCGTCGGGGTCGCCGGCGAGGTTGTCGGACGTTTTTTCCGAAGAGGCGCGGTAGGTTTCCGAAAGCAGGATGATCCGCTGAAGATGTTTGATCGACCAGCCGCTTTCGATCAATTCGACCGCGAGCCAGTCGAGCAGTTCGGGATGGCTCGGCGGGCTGCCCTGTTTGCCAAAGTCATCGGTGGTGCGGACGAGTCCGGTGCCGAAATGCCAGTGCCAGATGCGATTGGCCATGACGCGGGCGGTGAGGGGATGATCGGGATGGACGAGCCATCGGGCGAACTGGACCCGGCCGCTCTCGTGGGGGGGAACGGGAAAAGCGGTCTTGATGAGGTGATCGGCGAGGGAGGGGTTGCCTCGCGGGACCGGATCGCCCTGGGAGGAGTAGGGATCCCCGCCGGGGTGGATCGGGAGGTCGATGCGGTCGCCGTCGTGGACCGCGAGAGTGAGGGTGAAATCGGGGCGGCCGCGATCGAGCGCGGCGATGGCTTTTTCGAGGGATTGGATCTCCGTTTTTTCCTCCGCGTTGAGAAGGGATCTGGCCTCGGCGACGGTCGGAGGCCCGAGGGTGGCGCGCCATTCCCGCTCGACCGGGCCGAGGGGGCCTTTGACGAGGAGAAAACGATCCAGCACCGGAAAGGGTTCGTGCCGCTCCACTCGCAAACGCAGAAAAAGTGTCCCCGCTTTGAGATCCCGCAGCGAAACGGGACCCCAGCGGAAATGGTCGGGGGACTCGCCGAAGGTGCTTTGTCCAAGGATGCGGGCCGAAGCGACTTCCTCGTTGAGCCGCAATTCGACCGGAGCGGGTGCGGCCGAGGCGTAGCGCACCAGCAGGGTGTAGTTGCCCGGCTCGGGAATGGTGAGGCGGTAGCGCACCCACTGGTCAAGGCGGCGGCGCGAGGCGATCGCCGCTCCGTCGCCGAGGGAGATGGTCTTGAGATCCTTGTGGCCGTCGAAGTCCTCCGCCTCGAAGGAGAGCACGGTATGGGGCGGGGAACCGTCGCCGAAATTTCCTTTTTCCTCCGCGAGGAGGCGCTCCCGTGCTTCGGCGAGGCGGGCAAAGCGGGCCGCGATGAGAGTTTCTCTTTTTTTGTCGAGGGCCGCCGCTTTTTTCAGTTCCTCCTCGGGGGCGAGGGCGCGGACGGCGCGGGGACGTCCGTCCTTCCATTCCTCGGAAAAATATTCGGTGATTTCGGTGCTGCGGAAGATGCCCGCGAGAGCGTAGTAGTCGCGGATGGAGACCGGATCAAATTTGTGGTCGTGGCAGCGGGCGCAGGAAAAGTCCATCGCCAGAAAG
>CAYLJC010000352.1:1374-4020 GCA_964383345.1 uncultured Akkermansia sp.
CCCGCGTCGCGGTGGAGATCTGCTCGTCGATGAGGTCGAGGCGCAGCTTGTTCGGGTCGGTGCATTCGTCGAACCACTGCCCGATCGAAAGAAAGGCGGGGGCGGTGAGGCGGGCTTGCCGGGCTGCCTCGGTTTCGTCGGAAGAGCGGAGCAAATCCCCCGCGAGCTGCTCGGTGAGGAAGCGGTCGTAGGGTTTGTCCTCGTTGAAGCTCCTCACGACATAGTCCCGATAGGGCTCCGCGAGATCAATTTCGTCGATGCCGGGGACCTTCACGGTGCCCTGGACGTAGCGGGCCTCGTCGAGCCAATGACGTCCCCATCTTTCCCCGTAGTGCGGCGAGGCGAGGAGGCGGTCGATGAGCTTTTCCCAGGCATCCGGCGAGTTGTCATCGAGAAAGGCCGCGATTTCCTCCCGCGTCGGAGGCAGGCCGGTGAGGTCGAGGGTGGCGCGTCGCAAGAGGGTGTGGCGGTCGGCCGCTTCGTTTTGCCGCACGTTTTTGGCCGCGAGTTTTTTTTGAATGAAAAAATCCACCGCATTGACCTTCCCGTTCACCGTCGGACGGGTCAGCGCCTCCAGGGACCAATGTTGCTCCTGACTCTCCTGTTGCGCGGAGAGCGGCGCGGCGAGGGCGCCGAGACCCAGCAGACAGAGAATTCGCCAACCTGGCGCACCCGTCCTGTCTTCCCTCCGCCATTTTAAAAATCGAGGAAAGCGCGGGGCCGGCGCAAGTTTTCCGCCGGAGGAAACACCCCCCCATTCTTCATCGCGGCGGGGGCGGCGAGGGAAATGGGGGAGGAGGCTGGGCATGACTGTGGAAAGCTGTTGCGGAGGGTTCGTGTTTGTTCGCTTCGGGCGGAGTGCCCTTGTTGCTTTGACAATTCCCGGCGGAAAACGCTCGTCACGTGATCATGGCGACGACCGCGGACGATGCGCCGGGATGACCGGGAGAAAGAAGGAGGGCCGACAATGTAGGCGAAGCGAGGTGGCAAAGCAAGGGCCACCCGGCTCACCCTCCGGCGGGAAATTGCGGCGTTTCTCGATCCAACCGGCCTGGCGGGGACGCCTCGCCACCCCTGCCACACCGGATTCACGAAGGCGAGCGGAAGTCGCCTTCGTGAGAGGAAGTGGGGAGACCGGGGCGGAGCTTCAGTTGCCGCATCCCTTGACGGCATACATGCCCGTGAGGACCGAGCGGCGGTTGTATGCCGCCGTGACACGCGCTTCCGCCGCCGCTTTCTTTTGGGTGTTGGCCTGATTCATCATGTTCATGGCGGCTCCCAGATAGGGAACGGAGGAACCTGCCGAAGCGAGCGCACCGCTCTGGAGAGCGCCATTGATGGCCAGATCCTTGGTCAGTCCGATGGATTCCGCAGCGCGGATTTCTCCCTGGGCAACGCCGAGAATCTCGTTCATTTGGTTGATCTCGGCTTTGATCTGCTCGCAGGTCATGGCGGCGTCTCCGGGTTGATTTGCCACGGGGGCATTGGCCGTGGTTGCCGCTGCGCCGGGGGTGAGCACCGCTCCGGGCGTTGCCGCTGCTCCGGAGGTGAGCGCTGCTCCAATGTTTGCCGCTGCTCCGGACGTGAGTGGGCTGGTGGTGCAGGCCGTGCCAAGCAGGGACGGGACAACGATGGTGAGGGCCAGGGTTGCGGTGGAGAAGGACAATCTCATGGGTTCAGATGGGGGGTGTAGAGGTTGGTGATTTTTTTTACAGGTTTCGAAGCGGGAAGGGCCGCTACGGCGGATTGCTTCCGTTTCGAGTGCACTGGGAGACAAGGGGTTCCATGTCCTTCGCCATCGTTTTCCCTCCGTTAGGAAATCACAAGCACGGAAATTGCCCCGATTCGCGCCAGTTGGCTTTCGACGGGCAAACGATCCGTGCTGGAAAGCGTCGTGGTCATGCTTCCATTTTACCCGATGCAGTCAACTCGGAACCTCCGATGCAGAGGGATGGAAGGCCTGAAGAAATCGGGGAAATGCTGGGCTTGCCGGGCGCTAAAAAAGCGCCCTTCCTTGGGGCCGGTGCCGGGGGCGCTCAAGGAGTGCCGTTCTACGCCAGTTCGACGGGCCGTCCTTGGGTGTGCCTTCCTACAGGACGGACAGGGGGCCCGGCACCCTCGAAGCATTCCGCGGCTCGCGCTCCGATGTAGGCTACGACTGGAACGGGTGGAAGGCCGTTCCTGCTGCCCAAGGAGCTTTGAGAATCTCCTTCACGAGCTTCGGAGTCATGGGCGGAGCCCCGTCCGGGGCGTCCAGGGCGATGTAGTCGGCATCGGCCAGCACTTGGGCGGAGGCCGCCTCCACCATTGGCGTCAGAATGATGCGTCCATCCTGCACATGGCAGTCGAAGAGCGCCCCGGCGGGAAGTCCCAAGCGGGTGCGAATCTCAAGCGGGTGCGAATCTCAAGCGGGATGACGACCTGCCCTTTGCTGGAAAGCGTTGTGGTCATGCTTTAATCTTACCGATCTTACCTGATGCTGTCAATTCGGGCCTTCGATGCAGAGGGGGTGGAAGGCCTGAAGAAATCGCGGAAATGCCGGGCTTGCCGGGCGCTAAAAAAGCGCCCTTCCTTGGGGCCGAAGATGGTAAAGCTCCTCCGGTTGGGATCGAACCAACGACCTAGTGGTTAACAGCCACCCGCTCT
>CAYLJC010000353.1:0-1033 GCA_964383345.1 uncultured Akkermansia sp.
CGAACAGGGCAAGAAGAATGCGCCCTGCCTCATTTTCATCGACGAGATCGACGCGGTCGGCCGCCAGCGCGGCGACGGCCTCGGCGGCGGACACGATGAGCGCGAGCAGACGCTCAACGCCCTCCTCGTGGAGATGGACGGCTTCGACACCCAGGAGGGCGTCATCATCATCGCCGCGACGAACCGTCCCGACGTTCTCGATCCGGCCCTGCTGCGACCCGGTCGTTTTGACCGCGAAATCACCGTGGGACTGCCTGATGTGAACGGACGCGAGGAGATCCTCAAAGTTCACGCAAAAAAGGTCAAACTCGCAGAGGGCGTTGAACTGGGCACGATCGCCCGGGGCACGCCCGGTTATTCCGGTGCCGAACTGGCCAACGTCATCAACGAGGCCGCCCTCCTCGCCGCCCGCAAGGGGCTCAAGGCCATCACTCTCGCGGAGCTGGAGGAGGCTCGTGACAAGGTGCGCTGGGGCAAGGAGCGTCGCAGCCTCGCGATCTCCGAAAAGGACAAGGAAAAGACCGCCTACCACGAGGCGGGTCATGCCATCCTCCTTGTCCTCCTCGAAAACACCGACCCGCTCCACAAGGTCACCATCATCCCGCGCGGCCCCTCCCTCGGCTCGACGATGTGGTTGCCCGAGCAGGACAAGTACACCCAGCGCAAGAGCGAGCTGCTCGACCAACTCGTCGTCATCATGGGTGGACGGGTGGCCGAAGAGGTTGTCTTTGGCGACGTTGCGAGCGGCGCGAGCGGCGACATCAAGCAGGCCACCGGCATCGCCCGCAAGATGGTCTGTGAATGGGGCATGAGTGAAGCGCTCGGCATGGTCGAGTACGGCGATCACCAGGAGCATGTCTTCCTCGGTCGCGACATGGGTTCCCCGAGAAACTATTCCGAAGCGACCGCCCAGAAGATCGATGCGGAAGTGAAGCTGTTGATCGACAACGCCTACGCCAAGGCCACCGAGTTGATCGTCGAAAACCGGGTCAGGCTCGATGTCATCGCCCAGGCTCTCCTCGAATACGAGACC
>CAYLJC010000353.1:1043-4007 GCA_964383345.1 uncultured Akkermansia sp.
CCTCGATGCCAAACACATCCACGAGATCATGGAATTCGGGGAATTGCGCAATCCGCCGTCCAAGCCGACCCCGCCGGATCTCCCGGCTTCCGAGAGCGAGCCGAAAAAGCGTCCCGTCGAGAAAGAAAAGGAAAGCGAAGGTGACTTCCCCGGCGAACTCGCTCCGGCGTAGCCCGAAGCCGTTCCGGCCGGTGCCCGCTCATTCCGTGAGCATGTAGCGCCACACTTCGTTCCAGCGTTCCGCGTGCCGGGCGGCGATGGCTGATCCGTGGGCGGCCCGGGCACCCCGGCTCAGGACCCCGGTGACGTCCACCTCGGGGAATCCGGTGTAGAGAATCCTCGCGTGGTGGTAGGGAAACGGTTCCGAATCCACTTCGGCGGGCGGACCGAAGGCATCCAGCCCGAGGGTTTCGAGATTGAGCCGCTGCTGTTCCGGGGTGCATCCCATGGGATCCTGGTGATGGTTGAAGGCGAAAAAACGGTCCTTGGGAGTGGCTGACGCCAGTCCGTACCACGCCGCCGGCACTCCGAGTTTTTTGTTGTAGTCCTTGGGCGCGCCGAAACAGAGCACCCGCGCGACCTCGTGTTTGATCCCGATGAGGGCGGCGTGCCCTCCGCCTTGGGACTGTCCCGCCACCGCGAAGGAGGCCCATCGGAGCGAGCCGTCCTCGTTCAGAAACCGGCCCCATTTTTCCGCGGGACGCATTTTCCGGAGGAGCCGCAGCGATTGGATGAGGCGGTTTTCGATACTGTCCGCTCGCGAAATGGAGAGTTCTTTGTTGCCGTTTTGATAGGAGGCGCGCCCTCCCTTGATGAGGGCGAGGCGGAACGCTTCGAAGGTTGCGGGATCGTCGTCGCGGGCGCAGGCCGCCGCCGGGATGCTGTTCGGGTAGACGATGCTGATGACGTGATATCCGAGTTCGGCGGCGAGGGTGCAGAAGGCCCTCGGGCCGCGTCCGGTGCCGTTGGTCCCCGTGATCCAGAGCAACAGTTGTTCGCGGCAGCGCGGATGGTCCGGCAGGTGGTGGACGACGATATCCCGATCCACGTAGACCAGGTGGGGGTCGTCGAATTGCGTGATCTTGGGGTCGGTCTTCGAGGGAATGATGCGCAAGTGGCTCACTTCCGCCCGCGCCGCGCCCGTGAGCATGGCGAGGAGAAAGGCGACCGGAAGCACCGCGCCGAACCCTGCCCCCGGAACTGTGCTTGGTCCGATACGGTTCATTTTTTTGGGGGAAGGGTTCGGAGGCGGGGGAAGGGGACCGAAGCGGGAGAGCGCCCGCTCACCCCAATCCCGGCACTTCCCAGCCCTTGCGGTAGGCGCGCTTGAGGAACTGGTTGGCCTCGGGATGATTCACGACCGAGAGCTTGTCCGAATCCCATTCGATCTCGGCTCCGCTGCGATAGGCCACGTTGCCCAAGAGAACCGTCTCGGTGAGCGGACCGGCGTACGCAAAAGGCGTCGCGGGCTGTCGCGATTCGCGGATCGCGGTGCACCATTCCTGATAGTGGTTGGTGTCGGGCAGGTCGGCCCACTGGTAGTCGGCGAAATTGGCTTTGGGGAACAGTTCGGGCATCTCGGGAAAACCGAGGAAAAGATTGCCTTTTTCCCCGATGAAAAGAATGCCGTTGAGCGATCCCTTCCAATCCGCCGGAGCCTGGAAGAGGGCGGGATCGGGCTGTCGTCCGGCCTCGTACCAGCGCACCGGGAGAGTGTCGGTGGTCAGATCCGTGCCGGGGAAGGTGTAGAGAATTTCCGCCCAGGCCGGACCCGATTCGGCGTGAGGCGGTGGCCCTTCGGCCTTCACCTTGGTCGGAGCGCCGAGCTGAAGGGCGTTCACCACGGGATCGAGGATGTGGCAACCCATGTCACCGGCCACACCGGTGCCGAAATCCCACCAGCCGCGCCAGTGGAAAGGATGGTAGGTTTTGTCGACCCAGGGACGTTCCGGTGCGGTGCCGAGCCACTGATCCCAGTGCACCGTCGCCGGTGGCTCGCCGCCCGGCGCGGGGCGGTCGATCCCCTGCCGCCAGCGCTCACCGGGGCGGTCCGTCCAGGCGTGGACTTCGCGGACCTTGCCGATGACCTTGTCCTCGCGCAGGGCGTGGATCGCGATCTTGAGCCGTTGGGTGGCGTGGTGCTGGATGCCCATCTGGGTGATCACTCCGGTTTCCTTCGCGATCTCGGTGAGGACGCGGGCTTCGTGGATTGAATGGGTGAGAGGCTTCTGGGTGTAGCAATGCAGTCCCAGGCGCATCGCGGTTGCGGTGACGGGCGCGTGGGTGTGATCGGGAGTGGTCACCATGACCCCGTCGATGCCCTTTTGCTCGAGCAGCTTGCGCCAGTCGGTGTAGCCCTTTGCCCCGGGGAATTTGTTGGTGGCGCGGGCGAGGCGATCTTCGTCTATGTCGCAGACCGCGACGATCTCATTGCCCGGCGCGAGTTCCAGCATGTCACTCCAACCCTTGCCTCCCACGCCGACACAGGCCAGTGAGAGTTTTTTGTTGGGAGCGGCGGAAGAAAGAATCGCGGGAGCGGCGGAAAGACCGGCGAGGGTCGCGCCGGAGCGCTTCAGGAAAGTGCGGCGGGTGGTGAAAGTCATGTCTGAATCGTGAAAGAGGGTCGGCTCACTGGCAAGACAGGGTTGCGTCGGGTACGCGCCATGGGCGCAGGGGACAGGCTCCCCTGATCGAGACAGGGTTGCGTCGGGTACGCCCCATGGGCGCAGGGGACAGGCTCCCCTGATCGCGCGGCAGCTCCCCGAGAGGGACAGGCTACCCGGGAGGGACAGGCTACCCGGATCGCGGGAACGGGAAAACAAAACCCCCGGACCCAAGAGGGCCGGGGGCGTTGCGCTTTCTAGTTGTAGGCTATCGAACCGGTGCCCCACCCCGATGAAATGCTCCCTACTTTATTGTCGGTGATGGGATTCAGTCGCAATAAAAGTCCGTAACCCCGCCCGG
>CAYLJC010000354.1:0-4002 GCA_964383345.1 uncultured Akkermansia sp.
CGATGTTTTTCATGCCGGTAGTGTGCCCGTGATGCCGGGAAATGCCAGTTCCGAATGACCTGAAGGCCCGCGTGGATGCGTGGGGAGAAACGCTGTCCAATCCACACCCGTCCGACATCGGCGCGATGCGCGGCCGCGACCCGAGCCCGGCGGTGGGGAGGCGTTACTCTTTCCTTTTACTCCGGCTCCTGCTTTTGCCACGCCAGTCGATAGAGGTCCGACCTGCGTTGCTGGAGATTGCGCACGCTGCCGTAGCTGTGGAGGTTGGCGAGATCGTGGAGGTCGACGTCGGCGATCAGGGTCGTCTCGGTGTTGGTGGTGGCCTCGGAGACGATGGCCCGGTTGGGAAAGGCGAAATCGCTCGGCGAAAAGACGGCGGACTGGGCATACTGGATGTCCATGTTCGTGACCTTCGGGAGATTGCCGACACTGCCCGCAATCACCACGTAGCATTCGTTTTCGATGGCGCGGGCCTGGGCGCAGTAGCGAACCCGGTGATAGCCGGGCGAGGTGTCGGTGCAGAACGGCACGAAGAGGATCTGCACCCCCTCTTCCGCCAGAATGCGTCCGAGTTCGGGGAATTCGACATCATAACAGATCAGCATCGCGATGCGCCCGGCATCGGTATCGAAGACGCGGACCCGGTCGCCCCCGACCATTCCCCAATCTTTTTCCTCGCTCGGGGTGATGTGGATTTTGTATTGCTCTTCGCAGCTCCCGTCGCGTCGACAGAGGTAGGTGACGTTGTAGAGGAGGTTGTTCCGGTAGAGCGGCATCGTGCCGGTGATGATGTTGATGTTGTACTCCACCGCCTTCATCACGAAAAATTCGCGGATCTCGTCGGTCAATCCGGCGAGCTTCCGAATCGCGCCAGCGGCTCCGTCGGAGTTGAAGGGTGCCATCAGGGGGGCGTTGACATATTCGGGGAAACAGATGAAATCCGATTGGTATCCGCTCACCGCTTCGATGAAAAATTCGATCTGATCGAAAAAAGACCGTATGTCGGGAGTGCCGCGCATCTGCAATTGGACCACGCCGAGCCGGACGAAGGAGCGCTGCCCGAGAAGCGGTTCCTTGGGCTGGTAATAGATGTTGTTCCATTCCAGCAGGGTGGCGTAGGCCTGGGATTCCGTATCACCGCGCAGATAGTTCCGCAGCACTTTCTTCACGTGGAAGTCGTTGCTCAGCTGGAAAGTCATGACCGGGTCGTAGATTTCCTTGGCTTTGACGCCGTCGATGTATTGACGGGGGGTGAAATCGGGATATTTGCTGAAGTTCGGCATGCGTCCGCCGGCGATGATGGCCCGAAGGTTGAGCTGTTCGCAGACTTCTTTGCGAGCGTCATAGAGCCGACGTCCGAGCCGCAGGCCCTGATGCCCCGGATCCACGCAGACTTCGATGCCGTAGAGGACATCGCCTTCGGGATCATGGGTTGAAAAGGTGAATCCCCCCGTGATCTGGTCGTAGGTGTGGGTGTCGCCGAATTTTTCGTAGTCGACGATGATGGCGAACGCGAACGCGACGATGCGCCCGTGGTCCTCGATTCCGATCTGGCCTTCGGGGAAGATTTCGAGCAGCCTCAAAAAGGAACTTTCACTCCAGCTCGAATGGATCCTCGCATAGAGCGCCTCGGAAATCCGCCGGATATCCGAGGCGTCCTCCTTTCGCAGGGGGCGGACACCCAGTTGATGGGCCTGCGGATCAGTGGATGGGCTGGAATCTGGCATGACGGAAAATAAACCCGGATCGGTGCGCTGTCCCGCGATCCGTCGATGTCAACGCCGCCGCGGATGGACGTCGAAATCGATGATGCGATAGGTGCCGCCGATGTCCTGGAAATAAACCCGCGCCCAGCCGCCGTTGAACT
Organism: uncultured Akkermansia sp.; assembly: GCA_964383345.1. Taxonomy (GTDB): domain Bacteria; phylum Verrucomicrobiota; class Verrucomicrobiia; order Verrucomicrobiales; family DEV007; genus Arctic95D-9. Next base: position 1,868 of record CAYLJC010000354.1, read on the forward strand.
GCAGCAGCATCTTGTCGTCGTAGTAGGGGATGTTGCCGTGGTGCGACATATTCCAGTTGAGCTTGCTGAGGGCCTCGGGTGTTGCGTAACGCGCCGCCATGTTGCGATCGAGGCGGATGAAGGCGGTGAGGAAACGCAGGGCGATGTCGTGTTTTGTCAAAGCCTCGGTCGGGGCGGTGTTCGAGGCGGCGGATGTGCGGTTTCCGGTAGCCAGGGTCGAGGAGAGCCCCGTCGTTTGGAATTCTTCGCAGCCGGTCAGAAAAACAAACGCGAAGGCGATGAGCGAGAGGACAAATCGGGAGAGGTGTTTCATCGGAAATTTCGGGAAAGGTCCGGGGAACTCGTGTGACCGGGGGATAGCCTAGCGGAAAGCGGGGCGTTGGTCTATGTCTCGATGGTCCGCCGGGGCGATTTATCGACCGCGCCGGTTTCGAGCGGAGGCAGGATCACTTTTCTTTTGAGGAGCCAGGAGACCCCGATGAGGTCGTAGACCCCGCGGATGGCGCGGTCGAGGTTGGTGTATTTGGAAGTGCCGGCCTTGCGCTCGCGGTGGTTCACCGCGACTTCGGTCATGGTCAGTCCGGCGTGGGTGAAGATCGCGGGCAGGTAGCGGTGCAGTCCGTTGAACGGCACCAGCAGATCGAGGTGATCGCGGTGGATCGCCTTGAGTGAACAACCGGTGTCGCTGATCCCGTCGCGGAGAAAGAAACGCCGCACCCGATTGGCGATGCGCGAGGCGGCGCGACGGCTCCAGGTGTCTTTGCGGGTGGCGCGGCGGCCGACGGCGACATCGCATTGGCCGCTCCGGATGAGATCGACGAGTTTGGCGATGTCCGCAGGATCGTTCTGGCCATCTCCGTCGAGCATCACGAGAATGTCTCCGGCGGCGAAGTGGAGCCCGGCGAAGAGGGCGCCGCTTTGTCCGCGGTTTCGGCTGAGGCGCAGGGCCGTGACGCCCGGGACGCTCTGGATGATTTCCCAGGTGCGGTCGGAGCTGCCGTCATCGACCGCGACAACTTCGGCGTCGGGCTGGCAGGCGACGATCTCGCGGAGGACAAACTCGGCACATTCCTCTTCGTTGAAAAAGGGGACCACGATGCTGACGGTCGCGGTGGCGGGCGGGGTTCCCCGCAGGCCGGGGAGGCGGGTGAAAGGGGAAGTGTAGCCGGGAGCGGTCATGTCATCGTGAAAGCGCTGGCGCTCCGGGGTCTCCGGTGGTTTCTCCCGAGGGCCAGAATTGCAAATCCCTCCCGCGGAAGACCGTGAAGAAGCGCTCGCTATCGTAGCCGAACCGGACGGTGAATTCACCGATTTTCTCGACCTCGGCGAAGGCGGCGGCAAAGCGTCCGGGCAGTGCGGAGACTTGCGGCATGAGAATGAGCGCGTCTTTTCCACCGAAGCCGTCTTCGTAGGGATTGTTCCACATTTCATATTGGGAACTGATGCGGTCCTGCGATTCCCAACGATAGACGCGCGGCTGGTCGGGCAGGGCGAAGGCGAGATGGCTGGTGAGGTCGCGGTGCCCGAGGGCGACGAGGAAAGAATCGTCCGCCCCGGGAACGGTGCGGCGGATTTTCTCGAATTCGGTCGCGACGAGATCGTGTCCGAGGAGGCGGCGGTTGGGATCGGCGGTGTGGCCGGCTTTTCCGGCGACGGCGAAACCGATCGGGGCGAGGTAAAAATAGCCGGTGAGGAGCACGCCCACCGCGATCGTGAGGGGAAAAAGGCGACGCCAGGAGAGCGGCGGCAGGGCGAATTGGATATGTCCGTCGTACCAGGCGGCGGTGAGGATGAGGCCCGGCAGGTAAAAGACCGCCGGCCAGTTCGGTTGCATTTCCTGCCGCAGCGCCAGCAGCAGCATCGCGACGACGGGGAGAGCGCCGAAACAAAGGAGGAAACGCACCGGACGCTCCGCCTTTCGCAAGAGGGGCAGCCCGGTCAGGCAGAGGCAGAAGAGAACAAACGCGGTTCCCGGGGAGAGCACGCCGAATTGGGTGCCGACGAAGGAGAGGAAGTCTTCGAGCCGTTCGAGGAGCGGATTACTCCCCTCGTTTTTCACCTCGAAGTGATGGCTGGTGTGCTGGAAGGTGATCCAGTCGTGGCGGGCGTTCCACAGCAGCGGAGGGATGAGCGAG
>CAYLJC010000355.1:0-3993 GCA_964383345.1 uncultured Akkermansia sp.
ACCGGCGACGGGGCGGTGGTATTGAAAGAATGCGGTGCGGACGAGGTGGTAACCTCCCTGACCGCCGCGGCCTCGGCGGTCGCGGCGCTGGCCTCGGTACCGCGCTCGGCAGGATGATGCATTTGTCGGGCGGGGTGTGCAAAATGCCTGAAAAAATGCCTCGTGAAGAGGCGGGGAGAAGCTCCGGGTGTTGCTGCAATCATCACAGCCTCAGTGGGTTGCGTGATAGACGTTCCGCTTGGTACTCTATCCGCTTTACGGTAAGGGGATATGAATGAGAACAGTCGCGACTTTGTCCGAATCCTTATGGCCATCCTCGTTCCTCCCCTTGGGGTGTTTCTCCAAGTGGGATGGAAGATCCAGTTCTGGATCAATGTAGTGCTTACTTTACTTGGTTACATTCCCGGAATCATTCACGGCATCTACATTATTCTGAGCCGCAGTGACTCCCCCACTTCCCACCGGTGAGCACCGGTGAGCACCGGTGGAAATTGTTCCGTTTCCCGTGTGGATCACGGGAGCACGCGAACGAATGTCAGGACGAGGGGCGGCAATACCGCCCCCGATTGACGAGATCTCCCGAAGAGGTTTCTCAGGAATCCCCTTTTTCTTTCCCCGATCCGGGGAGGACGAGGGCGGTCAGAAACCCGACGGCAAGTGCGCCCAGGGCCATGCCGAGCGGATGGTTTTCCGCGGTGTCGGTGGCGGCCGAGCGCAGCCGGGCGGAAGATTCGCGGGCGACGTCGGCGGTGCGGTGGGCCGCTCCCGCGATCCGGTCAGAGGTCCGGTGGGCCAGTTCGTCGAGTTTTTCGACGCCCTCGCCGGCGCGTTCGGAGACGGCCTGACGAGTGGATCGGGCGGTGTTGGCGAGAGCTTTGGCCTCGCGCGCGGCGGTGGCGGAAAGACGCAATGCCGTCGCGCTGGCGGTGGCGGCGGCGTTTTCCGCTGCGGTGCGGAAGCGTCCGTGAGGTTCCTCTTCTTCGTGTGCGTCGTTACGGCCGTTGCGACCGAGCAGACAGGAGGCTATGGCGAGGCATCCGAAAAACACCGGGACGGGATGTTCTTTGATGATCCGCCCCGTGCGGTCGGCGGTGCGAGAGGCGAAGTGCCTGAGATCTTCGAGTTCGAAGTGATGGATCGTGTCGACGAGATAGGCTCCGAGTTCCGAGCCGATGGATTTGGGATTCATTTTGGAGGTGATCAGGTTGAGGGTGGAATCAATGCGTTGTTGGGTTTGGTTGAGATCTTCGATGATTTCCGCGGAACTGATGTGTCCGTTGTGATCGTCAGGGCGACGGAGGGTTCTGCTCATTTTCGTCGTGGGGTTGATGGAGGTGAAGGGCGCGGCGCAGTGCTGTGGTCGTGCGTGAAGGCAGCAAGCGCGCGGGCGAGAGGATCGCTCTGGCCTTGTCCATTGCGAACCAGCCGGCCAGAGCGCCGACCAGCCCCGAGGCGAGGAAACCGAGGGCGTGGGAAAACGCGGGATCCACTCCGGCGCGGGCGAGGAGTCCGCTCACGCCGAAGCCCGTCGCCAGCAACATCGCGAGCCCGCCACAGAGAAAGAGGGCCAATCCTGTCGCCGCGACGACGAGTCCGCGCAGGGCGGCCCGGTATTTTTCCGACAGTTCGCTGCGTGCGAGATCCCCTTCCAGAGTGATCCAGGTGCGGAGATCTTCGAAAAGCCGGGGGATCAGTTCGACGAGGCCCGGCTCCGGCTCCCGGTCCGGCTCCGGTCCGGAGCGGGGAAAGGGATAGGGCTTCTCCTCCGGCTCGGAGGAAAACTCCGCGGGGGGCGAGGGATGGTTTCGGGCGAACATGTGCTGTGGGTTGAGGTCGGGAGGTGAGGGGGAAAAGCCGCGGATCATCGGGTCGGCGCGTCGTGTTCGGCGAGGAGGACGCGTCCGGCGGCGATCCCGAGAAGGGCGAAGGCACCGAGGGCGGGCACGGGGTGTTCGCGGATGAGCTGCCGGGTATCGTTGAGAATGTCCCGGGCGTCCCGCCGTTCGAAATAGTCGGCGAGTCCCCCGATCTGATCGGCGAGATACTCCAGGGTGTGGGTGAGCGCTTCGGGTTGTTGCGGGGACAATTTCCGGGCCGCTTCGTGACCGGTTTCTTCGATCTCGCGGATCCGGTCGGAAGCGCGTTGGACATAGAAATCCACCCGCCGTTCCACTCCGGCGACGGCGGTATCGACCACTTCGTGCAGCCGCTCCTGAATGGGTTCACGGATCGCGGCGACGCGCTCTTTCACTCCCGCCGCGGGAGAAGCGGCACCGGACTTTGTTTTGCCGGCGCGTTTCGTTTTGCCCGCGCTTTTCTCCTTGAGGGTGCGGGTCGTCTTCCGATTGTCCTGCTTTGCCGGTGCGGCGCTTTTTTTCATGATGCAAGATGGAGTGCAGTGATCGTGCCACGGGCGGGGGGATTCGTTGGGACGTTTGAAATCAGCCGGTTGCAAGCATGAGGAGCGAAGCAAAATGCCGGGAAAATCGTGCAAAATCCCGATGGCATCCGCTCCGCTTCGTGCAAGATGCACCGCGATGCGCGGCGCCCCGCGTCCTCTCGTTCACAGACCGATCCGCTTTCGTTTCCGATAGAGCGTCGCCTGGTCGATCCCGAGAATACCGGCGGCTTCCTGCAGGGTTCTCGTCCGAGCGAGGATGCGCCGGATGTGCTCGGTCTCGAGCTCCTCGATGGAGCAGGAGGCCCCCGGCACGAACTGGGAGGATTCGTCTTCCGAATCGAGGCGGATTGTTGTCGGAGTCGGGAGATCGTCGGCTTCGATCTTCGGCCCGCGCGCGAGGATCACGGCCCGCTCGATCGCGTTGCGCAGTTCGCGGAGATTCCCCGGCCACTGGTGGCTGAGGAGTCGGCTGGTCGCTTCGCTGCTGAATCCCCCCAGCTTGCGATTGCTCACACCGGCGAAAAACGAGACGAACTTCTCGGCGAACTCCTTGAGATCGCGGGGGCGTTCCCGCAGAGGGGCCATGGAGGCGGAGATGACGTCGAGACGGTAGTAGAGATCTTCGCGGAAGCGGTTCGTCTCGACGCATTTTCTCAGATTGCGGTTGGTCGCGGCGATGACCCGCACATCGGCCGTGCGGATTTTGTTTTCCCCGAGTCGTTCGTATTCCCGTTCCTGGAGGAGCCGGAGCAGCTTGGGCTGGATGTCGAGGGGGAGTTCGCCGATCTCGTCGAGGAAAAGCGTTCCGCCGTTCGCTTCGTGGACCTTTCCCCACTTGTCTTTGATCGCTCCGGTGTAGGCCCCTTTGACGTGGCCGAAGAGTTCGCTTTCGAGGAGTTCCTTCGAGAGGCTGGGGCAGGAAATCGTGACGAAAGGCTTGTCCTTGAGGTGACTGCGGCGGTGGATCTCGCGGGCGACGAGGCTTTTCCCGGTGCCGCTTTCGCCGAGGATGAGGATGGAGGCGTTGGTCGGGGCCGCGCGGAAGAGCAGGTCCAGAGTTTCGTTCATCTTCGCGTCGCGCGAGGTGAAATGAGGGGGAGGCGACTGCGTCGAAATCTCGGTTTCGAGTTCCTCGATCCGCTCGTGGAGCACCCGCCATTGTTTCGCCCGGGCGACGACACTGCGGAGTTGGTCGGGGGTGAAGGGCTTCTCGAGATAGTCCATCGCTCCCGCCTGGATCGCGCGCACTGCGGTGGGGATGGTGGCTTCGGCGGTGAAGATCACCACCGGCGTCCGGGGACGGATTTTCTGGATTCGGGGCAGGATGTCGAGGCCGCTCTCGCCGCCGAGGTTCAGGTCGAGGAGGACGAGATCGAAGTCCTCGTCCTTCAGCCGCAGCAGAGCCACCTCGCCGCCGGAGACCGCCTCGGCGTAATGATCATCGGCTTCGAGTGCGATGAGAGTACTCGTGCGCACCGCTTTCTCGTCGTCGACTATGAGAATATCCATCCCCTCCCGCCTTCGCAGATTGTATGCCCGGCGGGCCCCCGGCATTTAACGGTTTTATGGTAACAAGGTTATGACAAAAGGGA
>CAYLJC010000356.1:0-3981 GCA_964383345.1 uncultured Akkermansia sp.
TTCTCCGAATTCGATCAAGGAAGCGTAGCGAAAATCGAACAGCTTCTCGAAGTAAATTACTCAATTAGGAGAACAGAGCACCCTTGAAGGACGAAAACGGGACCACCGTGCAGAAAAGCGCCTATGACGGCTTGACTCGCCAAATCACTCAAGAGACAAATCGCGAAAGCTCTCGATGATCCCAGGAAACGGGGTCATGGAACCAATTTCAAATATCGGCAGCCCCAATCCCCTCTTCTCGCTCGTCTCCCGCCTGGGGCGGGCGCAGGTGACAACTCTTGACAAAGCGACGGGAGGGACAGGCTATTTTTCCATTTATATTGATTTGAGCCAAAAAACGGGGTTTTTGGGCCAAAATGGGACATTTTGGCGTGAAAAGAACCTTTTGGGACCCTTTTGGGACAAATCTCCGAGTCGGCAGCGGAGAGAGAGATCCGAGCGATGCCTTGCGGGGGAACCCCCCGTTTTCTCCGTTGCACCGGCCTGCCGCTGCAATCTTGGATGGTATTTGTTGAGAAACAGGCGGCTTCGCCGGAAACGTCGCCAACCGACCCTGCGGGCGGCAGCCCTTGTCCCGTCCGACGTCGTTGCTCTTCGGTCATGGAGTCCGCTCCGCTCGCGCATCGCGCCTCGCCGGACGGGACAAGGAGGACTCGCCATTTTCCATCACAGACTTTTTCAACAGTCTCCTGGCGGCCTCGTGCGATCCTGGCTGTTCGGAGAAATCGGGCTTTGGAATGCTTCTGGAATGGCACGAAAAATGGCGGATGGCCCAAGGTGCCGCTCCGAAGAGTTTTGCTTCCCTTGGTCCGGCGGATCTGTTATTCCTGACTTTCGCGCGAGTTATGGAAGAGCACAGCATCGTCGAATCAGTCCTCGATAATCTCCCCGTCGCCGTTTTTGCCAAGGACTCGACCTCCAATTTCCGCTTTGTTCTCTGGAACAAAAAGCAGGAGGAAGTGACGACGATCCGTGCGACCAAGGCGCTCGGGCGCAACGACTACGATCTTTTTGCGCAGGAATCCGCCGACTACTTCCGCAGTGTCGATGAGGCCGTCATCAAACGCGGCAAATTGATGAAGGTCCCCGAGGAAATCATCGAGACCGAAAACGGACGCGAGGTGCATCTCCGCACCGTGAAAATCCCGGTCCATGACAAGGAGACCGGACGCCTTCTCGTCGTGGGGATCAGCGAGGACATCACCGAGCAGGTCAAGTCCCGCGAGCAGCTCGAGCAACTCAATCGCCACCTCCTCGCCACCAACAAAGAATTGCAGGAAACCCAGATGCAGCTCATCCAGGCCGAGAAACTCGAGTCGATCGGACGCCTCGCCGCCGGTGTTGCCCACGAAGTGAAAAACCCGCTCGCCCTGCTCCTCCTCGGGGTCGATTACCTCTCCCACGGCGTCGATCCCGACGATGCCAACGTCGCCACCATCCTGCAGCAAATGCGCGGAGCGGTGGACCGCGCCGACCGCATCGTGCGGGGCCTCGTCGACTTTTCCTCGCAGCGGGCGCTCTCGCGCGAAGCGACCGAGCTGAGCCGGGTTCTCGACGAAGTGCTCCTCCTCACAAAACACGAACTGACGCGTTCCAACACCAACGTCACCGTGAAAATCGAAGACGATCTGCCCATGGTGTTTCTCGATATGTCGAAGTTCGAGCAGGTCCTCATCAATCTCATCATCAACGCTGTCCACGCCATGGCGGACTCGCACTCCCGCCAGCTCACCATCCGCGCCCGCGCCGAATCGCTTGAGGACGTCACCAAGAACGAGGGCGCCCGCACCCGCGAGGTATTCCGCAGCGGCGACCGCGTCGTCATCCTGGAGATCATCGACACCGGATGCGGGATCGCGCCGAGCGACACCGGACGCCTTTTCGATCCCTTTTTCACCACCAAAGCCACCGGACTCGGGACCGGTCTGGGACTCTCGGTGGCCCGGCGCATCGTCGAGCTCCACGGAGGCCAACTCACCCTGCGCAACCGCACCCGTCAGCGTGGTGCCATCGCCCGCCTCACCCTCCCCACGAAACTCGGGACGGGCAAGGTCAAGACAAAACCGGCGGATCCAGCAAAAGAGCCGAAAGAGATTGACACGTCGGGCGCATAAATGGCATTCTTGAAGCAGATCGAAAAGGCAACCAGGAGAGGGATATGGCACGCAAAATTTTACTGGTCGATGACGAAACGGGGTTCACGGAACTGTAGCGAATGAACCTGGAAAAGGGCGGTCGTTACGAGGTTTGCATTGAGAACGAATCGACCCGGGCCGTCGCCGCAGCGAAGGCGTTCCAGCCCGACATCATCCTTCTCGACGTCGTCATGCCGGGGATGGACGGCGGAGATGTCCAGGCCGCGCTCCAGGCCGATCCCCTGCTCGCCCGGATCCCCGTGCTGATGCTCACTGCTCTGGTCGATTCGACGGAACTTTCCGAAGGTGCCGTCGCCCAGGCCGGTTCCCAAATGGTCCTGCCCAAACCGGTCAATCTCGAGCTCCTCTTCCGCGTCCTCGGCGAGATCCTCGGGGAAACCGCACCCGCCTGAACCGGATTTGTGTGACGAACAGGTCACATTCCGGGAGTGGTTTTGAGCATGGGGCAAGGGGACGGGTTTTCCCGCAAGTCGCCGTTTTCCCGGCCACACCCGCCCGGGACCGACAGTCGGCGCGATTCTTCGGGAGTTCGTGTGATGCGCCGAGGATCCGAGGAATTTAAAATCACATTATATTTTGACATTCTTAAATAATTTGATCAGACTCCTCCAGTTCACGTTCGTCATGGTTCTCTCGAACCGATTCCTTCGATTTTATGACTGACTTACAATCCGATACGGGTGCCGGTGGAAACGCGAATGGGACCGTGCAGGTCGAGATGTTCGGAACGGACCGGGAAAACAGAAACGGAAATCACGCCGCCACCCGCAAGCGCCCCTCCTACGGCAGCGGATTGAAGGCCCCCTCCGCCATAGGGAAGAACTTCGTCCTCGACACCAACGTGCTCCTGCACGATCCCGATTGCCTCGCCCGTTTCGGGGACAATCACCTTTGCATCCCGCTCGAGGTTCTCTGCGAACTCGACAAGTTCAAAAACGAACAGTCCGAGCGCGGTGCCAGCGCCCGCTCCGTCCATCGCAAGCTCGCCGCTCTTTTTTCGAAGCATCCCGAGCAGGCCACCAGCGGGATCCCCAACCGGGACGGAGGCTCCATCCGGCTCGTTCCCGCACGGGCGACCTCCGGTGCCAAGAGCGCCTTTGTCGAGGAGCTCCTCGAAATTTTCCGTGGCCAGGAGAGCAATGACAACCACATTCTCATCTGCACTCGTCGGATCGCCGAGAAAAACACCGCCCCGACGATCCTCGTGACCAAGGATCTCAACCTCAGGCTCAAGGCGCTCGCCATCGGAATCCCCTGCGAAGATTATCAAAACGACAAAGTCGACGACGCCGAGCCGGGAGCCTCGCGCCGAATCGTCGATCTCAAGGCCAGCGATCTGCAGCGCTTTGCCAGCGCCGGGTTCCTCGACCGTCCCGCCCATGTCCGGGGAGTCAGCCCGAATGAATACGTCCTTTTCAAAGCGGGGGAAAAGCGCACCATGCCCGCCCGCATGGGAAGCGACGGGGTCTTTCACAAACTGATCGTTCCCGACCAGATCCGGATCCAGCGCGGCACCCCCCTCCGCCCTCTCAATCTCGGGCAGCAGTGCTTCCTCGACGCCCTCCTCAATCCCGAGATCACCCTCGTGACCTGCTACGGACAGGCCGGGACGGGCAAAACCCTCCTCGCGGTGGCCTCGGCCCTGCACCTGACCTTCGGCGGAGTCTACAACGGAGTCACCGTGAGCCGCCCCGTCATCCCCATGGGCGACACCCTCGGGTTTCTTCCCGGCTCCCTCGAAGAAAAACTCGATCCCTGGCTGAAACCCGTCTACGACGCCCTCGAATTCATCCTCGCCCCCGAACAGGGCGGCCCCGGCAAGCGC
>CAYLJC010000357.1:0-3976 GCA_964383345.1 uncultured Akkermansia sp.
GGGAAGTGAGGACGCCGAGGGGAGCCTCGCTTCTTCACTCCCTCGACAAGCGAGCGTGACAACAAGATCGCGCGACTGCTTGTGCGCGATGGAGATCACACTACCGTTAAGCCAAGTCTAAATCGACGAATAGAGGCGCTTGAGTTTGATTCTGGCATCTTTGGTAGTGAACTTCCATTCCTGTCAGCCCTTGAGGTAGGGGGTGATCACATTCGCAAGCATGGCGAAGTGCTTGCTGTTCAGGGTGGCCAAATCCAGCCGATGCTCAGAAGCAGTCGCGGCAATCATACAGTCCGCCAAACCACATCCAATACGATCACGAAATTCGCGACGATACAGACCGGCCGTCTCGGCAATCTCCTCGCTCAGGGCCAAAACGACCAGTCCTGAGATCATGCGTGAAAGTTTGGTGCGTTCCCGTCCTTCCCGAACGCCTTGGTACAATTCGGCGACGCTGACCGCGGAAATGAACAGCTCGTCCACATGTTTCTCTAAAAATGTGACGGCATCTGCATGGCCGCGCAAATAATCGATCAAAATATCCGTATCAACGAGCATCGTCAAAAACGGTCAAATTCATTTCGAATGTCTTCGATGCGGATCTCTCGATCCGACCAAATGCCGCGTGCTTCACGCAACCGGCTCAGGCGGTCTTGAGGACCCAGTCGCCGCAGATACTGGTCGATCGCCTCCCGGATGACTTCACTCTGCTTGCGACCGGTCTCAGCAGCCACCCGGGCAACTCCCTGCGCCTCGGACGAAGTGAGATAAATTTGAGTCCGCTTCATACATCATAATGTATTTCAAAATCACAAAATGTCAAGCGTGCGCAGTTGGGAGAATAGGGTTCATAGCTGTTTTAAAAATCCGCTTTTAAGATTGCTTCACGCCGCTCTATTTCGTCCAATGGTCGGGATGTGTCTTTTCCCGACCGATTTGTGATGAAGGAGATCCTCAGAGCTTTTCCCCGCGTTATGGGGATCGTCAATATCAATGACGATTCGTTTTCCGGGGATGGCACTCTCGATGTCGGCAAGGCCCTGGCGCGGGCGCTGGAGATGGTCCGGCACGGGGCCGACATCATCGACGTGGGGGCGGAAAGCGCCCGCACCAACCGCGCTGCGATCAGCCCCGCCGAGGAAATCAGTCGGCTCCTTCCCTTCATCGACGGCTTCCAGACCCTCTGTGCCGAGGCGGGGCCGCGCGACCGGTTCCAGATCTGGCCGCCGCTCCTCTCGGTCAACACCTGGCGTCCCGAGATCGTGGAAGCGGTCCTGCAAACCGGGCGGGTCGACATCATCAACGACATCGGCGGTCTTGTGGACGACACAAACGCGCGGCTCTGTTTCGAGTTTCAGGCCGCGCTCCTCATCATGCACACCCTCGGCGAGCCGAAGGTGTCCCGCACGGACCAACGCTATCCCGACATCTGGGAGGCGATGGGGGATTTTTTCGACAACCGTCTCGGTCGGGTCCGCTCCATCGGACTCAGCGACGACCAAATCCTCCTCGATCCGGGAATCGATTTTGCGAAACAATGCGCCGACAATCTCGCGGTCTATCGCGAATTGGAGCAACTGAACCGCTACGATTTGCCCGTCCTTCTCCCCATCTCGCGAAAGACGGTCATCGGCGAGGTCCTCGGAATCGAGACCCCCGCCGAGCGCGATGCGGGAACCATCGCCTGCCTCGTCCGCGGCCTCGCCGCCCGGGCCCATGTTTTCCGCGTCCATCACGTCAAGGCCGCCGCCGACAGTGTCCGGGTCATCGCCGCGATCCGGGGGGAATTCAGCCGCGAGCGCTCTCATTCGGCTTCCTCCCCGGCCTCGGCCTCCTCCCCCGCTTCGGTTTCGAGGGGCGGTTGATATTCGAGTTTTTCATTCTCGATGAGGGAGAGTTCCACCGCGTCGCTCCCGTCCTTTCGGTAGAGGAAGCCGAGGTAGTGAACCGGTCTTTCGATGGCAAACCCACCGATGCTCTCCCCTTCGTGGAGGAGGTGGATTTTGTCTTCGAGCGCCACTTTTTTCTGAAAGGCCCGCTTCGCCGCGAGGGTCACGGGTTCTCCCGAGACCTCGATGACGACGGATCGCTCACGCAAGAGGGAGACGAGGCTGAACCGGGGACCCGCCTGGTCCGATTCCACCAGAACGGTGTACCGCAGCTTCCCTTCTTCGCTGCCGTCGCGGTAGACTTTCACCTCGTCGTAGCAAATGATGGCGACCGTTTCGCCCGCTTCCATGGTGAAATCGCCGGTGACTGTCTCCGGCTTCGCCCCGGCATTGGTGAGGGTGAAAGGATAGGTTCCCGGCTTGATCGCGAGCACCCCGGAATTTTCCCCCGGCCGGATCGCCTCGCCTCCGTTGAAAGCAAAGCGGTCGAGCTGGATGAAGGTGGAACTCTTCAGCCCGATGAGATTCACAACCTTGAGAAAACCCGCCTCCGGGATCTTTGTGTTTTCTTGGGAAGACAAAAAGGGGATTGTTGTCAGGAGAATCGCGAGAAGGGGGAATCGTGCGTTCATATCTTACAAATCGCGTGAGGAAAGAACCACGAGCCGGCTGCGCTCCACCCTGCCCTCGGCATCGCGCTCGGGCCGCAGATACACTTCGTGGACACGGCGACGGCGGCCCGTGATTTCGCCGGTTTGGTACTGGTAGACTTCGGCATGGGTGAAGATACGGAAATGCCGACTCGAAAATGAAGTGCTGTTGAAAAGGCGCGCAAAGGTCTCCTCGGCTTCGGCATCGTTGTGGTGATCCGGCAGGGCGTCGTGACGGTCGATCAAACCGGAGAGAACCCGGGCGAGATGGGACGGGCTGTAAAAAGGTCGCGCCTGCATCAGGCCGGTCGCAATGAGGGGAATGGCGTCGGGAGCCAGTCCGCTGCGGAGCGTGCCGGTGACTCCCTCTCGAGAATAACGCGGGGTGTCGAATCTGTCTTCTTCGAGGCGGATGTCGGAGGAAACAAAAGGTCCCCGCAGCAGGGTCTCGATTTCAAAACGTGTCGGGGCCGAGTTGAGGTTGAGATGTCCGTCGATGAGGGTGAAGGCCCCCTGCGCGTGGAGGTCCTCGTCGTAGATGGTCGCATAGGGCGGACCGCTCGCCTCGGCGGCATCCCCGGCCGCAGGCGGTGCCTGGTGATCGCGCGGATCGTAGCCGGCGTAGAGATCGATCCCGCTGTCCGCCGCGAGGTTGGTGCCGGTGAATCCGGTGTGAAACAGGTCGAGCAACTGGCTCGCCCGCATCCCGGGCCGATCAAAAAGCTCGTGCTCGGCCCGCCCGATGCGCAGGGTATTGCCGCCGCCCCACATTTTTCCCGGAAGGGAATCGGCGGGGAGACTTTTCAGGCTCGTCTCTCGGTAGGTGTCAAAACGCTGTGCGCTCTGGGTGAGTATCTCCGGCGGGCCGGGAATCCACATCACGGGATCGTGCAGATTCCCCAGCTCGGTCACGGAATAAAACCGCCCCAGGTTCGAGATCCGCCAGGGAGCAAAAGCACCGTCGTCGGGAGATTTGGGAAAAAGGAAACTATCGGGCGCTTCCTCGTCGTCCTTCGGAAAGGACGGACCGTGGGGATTTTCGTAACCGCGGTCGGGCCAGTCGGAGACGCGGGCCTGGTCCTTGAACCAATCGGGCCGGTCGACGCTGACTTTGGAGCGGTCGTAGTTGCGGGATCCCGGCGAAGCCTTGAGCCGGTCTTGGGAAGCTTCGGCCGTCGCCCGCGAATAATACGGCATCCACGGATCCCCCAGATGAGAACCGTCGCCCGCGTTGAATCCGTAGGCCTTCGCGGACAGGTTGGGAGTGGCGAATCGCATGAAAGGAACCCCCGGCTCGATGAGCCCCGCCTGCCGGGCAAAGAAAAATCCGTGCCGCCGGGCCTTGGGAGAATCCGCCGGATCGGGTCGTCCGCAGGTATCGACGAGATCGGGTCCGAGGTAGAATTCATAATTCGCCCGCACCGAGGAAGTGTTGAC
>CAYLJC010000358.1:0-3968 GCA_964383345.1 uncultured Akkermansia sp.
GTTGCGCTCCGGTGACTGCGGACGGGTATTTCCTGACAGCCGCACACGTGCTCGCGCACAAGGAATCCTACGTGCTCTACGCGACTTCCTCGAATCGGAGGACCTACATCGACTACGCCCCGATCCGGGTCGTCTATCGCAACGATGCGGCCGACTTCGCCATCGTGAAGGCGGAAATGGCGACCCCGCGCTATCTCAAATATCGCCGGGAGCCCCTCCCGCCCGCCGACACTCTCTTCGCGGGTGGTTGGATGCATGAAAAAGGCGGAGGCGAGTTTCTCGAATACCAGTCCGTCAGCGAGGAACCGAGCGGGGACTTTCACAAAATCATCACCACTCTGCCGATGATCAAAGGGGACAGTGGCTCTCCGCTGATCGACCGGCACGGACGTCTCTGCGGGGTTCTCAGCACGATGCGCCTCGGAGTCATCATCAAAATGAAACCGAAGTCCACCGCCGTGATGATGGACCTCGAGGAACTCGAAAAGCGGATCGAGGCGGATCGGTCCCGCTAGCAGCCCGTTGACACAAGCCCTCTATTTTGAGTGCCGCTGAAATCAATCCCTACCTCTGGGCGGATCACACCGCCTACGATCTCGAAATATGGGATCGCCATCTCGCCGATTTTGTGCCGGTTGATGCCTTCGATGCCCACGCCCATCTCTGGAGGGTGCGGGATCTCGGCTCGCCCACTCCCGCCCTCGCCGCAGCCGGACCGGAGGTAGTGACCCGCGCGACATACGACGAGAGGCTCTCGATGTGGATGCCGGGGCGCTGTCCGAGCGGGGGACTTTATTTCCCCTTTCCCACCCGCGCCCTCGATGTCGAGGCAGCAAACCGGCATCTCGCGGAGGAGATGAAAAACGACCCGCAGTCACGCGGGCTGATGATCGTCACTCCGCGGCAGGATCCGGGTGAGGTGGAACGCCAGATTCAGGCGGACCGTTTTGTGGGTTTCAAGGTCTACCATCTCTTCGCGGAGCGGACCGACACCCTCTTCGCCCCGGCCAGGGAGTTCATCCCGGCATGGGCCTGGGAAATCGCCGACCAGCGCGGTCTTTCGATCATGCTCCACATGGTTCTGCCCCGGGCTCTCGCCGAGCCGGAAAATCAGCGATACATTCGCGAACATTGTGTGCGGTATCCCGGTGCGAAACTCATCCTTGCTCATGCCGCGCGCGGTTTTTCCGGCAAACACACCGTCGAGGGGATAGAAGCGATCCGGGGACTCGACAATGTCTATTTTGATACTTCGGCGGTTTGTGAGCCGGCGGCTTTCGAGGCGATTCTGAAAGTTTTCGGCCCGACCCGGCTTTTTTTCGGGAGCGACTTCTGCGTCACTGAGATGAGGAGCCGCTGCGTCGATCTGGCCGATGGTTTTCTCTGGCTCGATGAAATTTGTGCTGACTTCCGCCGGTCCCGTTTCGCGAGACCCACGTTCCTCGGGATCGAATCGCTCCTGGCTTTGAAGCAGGCCTGTCTCAACCAGTATCTCACCGCCGGTGACATCGAAGAAATCTTTTGCCTCGGGGCACGTCGCCTCCTGGGTCTCCCTCTGCCGCGGATCCCGAGCGATGTCCAGGCCACCTATCGCGAGGCCAAAAACATCATCCCCGGCGGCACCCAATTGCTCAGCAAACGCCCCGAGATGTTCGCTCCCGGGCAGTGGCCCGCCTACTACCGCGAGGCGCGGGGCTGTGAAGTGATCGACATCGAGGGAAACCGCTATCTCGACATGAGCCTCGGCGGCATCCTTTCCACCATCCTGGGCTATGCCGATCCCGATGTGAATGCCGCCGTGATCCGGCGGGTCTCGATGGGGTCCATGGCCACGCTGCAAACCGACGACGAAGTCGAACTGGCGAAGTTGCTGCTTGAGATTCATCCCTGGGCGGAAAAGGCCCGCTTCACCCGTGGCGGTGGCGAATCCATGGCGGCGGCCGTGCGTATCGCCCGCGCCGACACGGGACGCGACAAGATCGCGCTCTGTGGTTACCATGGCTGGCACGACTGGTATCTCGCCGCGAATCTCTCCGGCACGAGCGAACTCACTGCTCATCTTCTTCCCGGACTCGATCCGGCCGGCGTTCCCGCCGGGCTGGCGGGCAACACCCTTACGTTTCATTACAACGATCTCACGGAGCTTGATGCGCTCCTCTCCGAACACGGCGGCGAACTCGCCGCCATCGTCATGGAGCCGACCCGCCACACCGATCCCGTTCCGGGATTCCTCGAAGGGGTGCGCGAGCGCTGCGATGCCACCGGTGCGCGACTGATCTTCGACGAGATCTCGATCGGGTGGCGACTTTATCCCGGCGGAGCCCACCTGCACTACGGCGTTTGCCCCGATATCGCCGTTTTTGCCAAGGCTCTCGGGAATGGTTTCCCCATGGGAGCCATCATCGGGACCCGGTCCGCCATGGAGGCGGCGCAGCGATCTTTTATCTCAAGCACCTTCTGGACCGAGGGTGTCGGTCCCGCTGCCGCTCTTGCCTGTGTCAGGAAAATGAGGAAGCTCGATGTGCCGGCTCACCTTGCCCGAATCGGTTCGCTGGTCATCGCGGGATGGAAAAATCTCGGGGAAAAACATGGCTTGCCGGTGAGAACGCCGGGGCGTCCCGAAATGGCCCTGCTCGCCTTCGATCATCCCGAGTCCGCCGCGCTTCTCACCCTGATGACGGCGCGCATGTTGCGGCGCGGTTTTCTCGCGGCGGGCGGCTTCAACGCCATGCTGGCGCACGAACCTCGCCACGTGGATGCCTATCTGGCCGCGCTTGACGATGTTTTTGCCGAGTTGGCCGCAGCCCTCCACGAGGGAGATATCTCCGGGCGCATCGGAGGACCGGTCAAGCACAGCGGGTTCGCCCGGCTCACGTGAGGAAAGGGGGGCGGAGTCACGAACGCAAGCCGGTCAGGGCGTCTGCGAGCGTTACCCGGCCTATCGTATCCGAGACAAAGGCATCGCCCATCGCTTTCAAAAGAACAAAGCGGATTTGGCCGGACTCGAATTTTTTGTCGCGCTCCATCGCGGTGAGAATGGCCTCGTCAGAGACGTCGTTCGCCAGGACCGTGGGCAGTTCGTAACGTTCCAGTGCGGCGATGATACGAGTCCCGGCGAGCGGATCAAGTCCTGACCGCGCCACCGACAATCGGGTCGCGGCAACGAGTCCGAGACTAATCGCCTCCCCGTGGAGGAAACGACCATATCCACCCGCCGCCTCGATCCCGTGGCCGATGGTGTGGCCGAAATTCAGGAGAGCCCGCGTTCCGGTGGTCTCGCGTTCGTCCTCCTCCACAATCGCCGCCTTGATCGCGATATTCCGGGTGACAAGCTCCACGAGATTATCCCGGATCGTGGATTTTGCCTCGACGAGATCGAGCAGCGAGGCATCGCGGATCGCGGCGTGTTTGATGATTTCGGCAAACCCTTCGTTGAATTCGCGTTCGGGAAGGGTGTCGAGGGTTTCGACATCGGCGAGGACAAGTTGCGGCTGGTGAAAGGCTCCGATCAGGTTTTTACCCTCAGGGGTGTTTACCCCCGTTTTGCCGCCGACCGAGCTGTCGACCTGGCTCACGATTGTCGTCGGGATCTGGACACAGGGAATGCCCCGCTGGAAAATGGCGGCGGCGAATCCGGCGAGGTCACCGACCACACCTCCGCCGAGGGCGATGAGGAACGACTTGCGGTCGAGGCCGGCCCGCAACATCTCCCGGCATACTTCGGTCACCTGATCCATGCTCTTGGAAGCTTCGCCGGCCGGGACGGTGATGAGCAGGGAGCGGATGCCGTCCGCTTCGAGAGAGTCCATCACCGTTTGTGCGTAGAGCGGGCCGACGGTGGAGTCCGTCACGATCACCGCGACCCGTCCGCGGATGTCGCTGTGCGCGGCGATGAGGGCGGCGGTTTTCGCCAGCAAACCCGAGCCGACGAGCACGGTGTAGCGGTCGTTCGCGAGGGTGAGGGAGAT
>CAYLJC010000359.1:0-3966 GCA_964383345.1 uncultured Akkermansia sp.
GCCTTGAACCCCGCCCGATCCGCCGTATCCTCTTCCCTCCCGCTTTCCCCCGACTTTTCCGCCACCCGCCCGCCCCAGATGGATCATCTCGAAAAAGCCCGACGTGTCATCTCCCTCGAAATCGAAGAGCTGGGGCGTCTTCTCGACCGGATCGACGGGTCGTTTGTCGCGGCCGTGGAAATGCTGAAGGCCACGGTCGGCGAAGGGGCCAAAATCCTCATCGTCGGGGTCGGCAAATCGGGAAACATCGGCAGCAAACTCGCCGCCACCCTGAACTCGACCGGCGCTCCCGCCACCGTGCTGAATTGTCAGGATGCGATCCACGGCGACCTCGGACTGGTCAATGCCGGCGACAGTGTCATCGCCCTGAGCTACTCGGGCGAGACTGCCGAACTGCTCACCCTGCTCCCCCACCTGAAACGTCGCGACATCCGGCTCATCGCGATCACCGGAAAACCGGGTTCCACCCTGGGCCGGGCGGCCGACTGCATCCTCGACATCCATGTGAGCCGCGAAGCCTGTCCGCTCAATCTCGCTCCGACCGCCTCGACAACCAACACCCTCGTGATCGGCGACGCCCTCGCCATGGTCTTGCTCGAGGCGCGCGGCTTCACCAAGGAACATTTCGCCGAACTCCATCCCGGCGGATCGCTCGGGCGGGCGCTCCTCCTGCGCGCCGGCGACATCATGCGCACCGGCGACCAGTTTGTGACCGTGCCACCCGACCTCCCGGTGATGGAGGTGATTTCCCGAATGACCGCCGCCCGCGCCGGAGCGGTCATCGTGGTCGAGGCCTCCGGTGTTCTCGCGGGAATTTTCACCCAGGGTGATTTTGCACGGGCTTTTCAATCGGGCGAACCGGACATCGGAGCGCGGCCCGTCGGCGATCACATGACCCGCAATCCCGTCAGCATCCGCGAGGACAAACTCGTCGGGGAAGTCCTCCGCCTCTTCGAGGAAAACCGCATCGACGACCTCGTGGTTCTGAACGAGGCTCGCATTCCCCTCGGCATGATCGACACGCAGGATCTCACCCGCCTGCAGATCGTCTGAGGGGAGCGACTGGCTCCGAGCCCGCGCCTCAGGCGGGCCAGGTGGTCAGGAGAACCGTCGCCGCGCCCTCCGCCCGCAGCCCGTTACCGACGGTCCCCGCCGGAACGAGGAAAAAATCGCCCTCGGTGAACACCGTTTCCCCTTCGCGAATCCGCCCCTCGACCACGGTGAGGATCGCGAAGCGCCCGCCGCTGCGGTCGAGGAGAGATTCCCCCGGCGTCATCGCATGTCTTTCGAGCCGGAAATGCTCGCACTCGACGAGAAGACCGTCTCCGGACCCGGCGACTCCGTCCCCTCCGTCCATGGAGGGTTCGATGTCGTCGAAGTCGATGCATTTCATCGACTCCTCCAGGTGAAGTTGCCTCGGTTTCCCGTCGATGCCGGGTCGGTTCCAGTCGTAGACCCGATAGGTGGTGTCGGAGTTCTGCTGGATTTCATAAATGAGCAGGCCCGCCCCGATGGCGTGGAGGCGGCCGCTCGGGATAAAAATGTATTCCCCTTTTCGCACCGGGATGGCATGGACGCAGGGTTCGGCCCGGCCCGCCGCGAGCGCTTCGCGGAACGATTTCCGATCAACCCCCTCGCGCAGACCGGCGTAGAGTGTTGCTCCGGGAGCGGCGTCGGCGATGTACCAGACCTCGCTCTTCGGTTCGCCCCCGAGTTCCGCGGCGATCTCCGCGGGCGGATGGACCTGGAGGGAGAGCTTGTCCCGCGCGTCGAGGATTTTGCAAAGAAGGGGGAATTTTTCCGCGTCAGGAGCCTTTTCCCCGAAAATCGCGGAACGCAGGACCGGGTCCCTCCACAGGCGGGTCAGGGTCTTCCCCTCGTGAGGCCCGTCCACGACGACCGAGTCGGCTTCCTCCCGCGCCGAGATCTCCCAGGATTCGCCGTAGGGAGAGGTTTCGTCAGGGAGAATCCGCCCCCATCGCTCTTCGAGGCGTCTCCCGCCCCAAACTCGGGTTTGATAAATGGGCGCGAATCGAATAAATGAATTCGAAGAAGTAGACATGGCATTCCGTTTCCCGACAAGGTAGATTGGCAGCGAACCAATTCCAACTTTCATTTCAGCACGGCGACCCACGATGAACCCCGAGATCAAAAAACGGTTTGACGACTACATCAGTCAAAAAGGAATGCGCCGCACCGCACAGCGCGATGTCATCGTGGAAGCGGCCTTCTCCAGCGACGACCATTTCACGGCCGAGGAGTTGCTCATCAAGGCCAAGCGGATCGACCCGAAGACCTCGCGGGCGACGCTCTACCGCACCATCGCCCTTCTCGTCGAATGCAAGCTGCTGCGCGAGATCGACCTCGGACGCGACGAGCGCGTCTACGATCCGAACTTCCTCGACTCTCCCGACCACAACCACCTCATCTGCATCGACTGCGGCAAGGTGGTTGAATTCGAGGACGACAACACCGCCCTTCTCATCGACTGCATCACCCGGCGGCTCGGTTTCCGCCCCTCCTCCAAATCCATGCGCATCGAGGCCTGCTGCGACCGGCTCCGCTCCGACGGGTTCTGTGAGAATCTCATCCAAATGCGCCTGGTGAAACGCTGAGCCGGAAAAAACCGACCGACAAAATTCCCAAATTCCCCCTTGCCAAGCACCCTCCGCGACGCGAATCAGACCCATGTGGAAAGGCAGATTTCAAACCGAAACGTCCAACTTGGTGCAGCGATACGGCGAGTCGATCAGCTACGATTGGCGGCTCTACGCCCATGACATCGAGGGCTCCCTCGCCCACGCCGCCGCCCTCGTCGAAGCGGGAATCCTGACAAAAACCGAGGAAAAAGCGATCGGGCGCGGTCTCCGCGAGATCAAACGCGAGATCGAGGCGGGCGAGTTCCGCTTCAGGACCAGTCTCGAAGACGTCCACATGAATATCGAGCGAGCCCTCACCGAGAAAATCGGAGCGGCCGGAGCGAAGCTGCACACCGCCCGCAGCCGCAACGATCAGGTCGCGCTCGACATCCGCCTCTATTGCCGCGCCGAGAGCCAGGCCATTTTCCAACGCCTCATCACCCTGCAGAACGCCCTCCTCTCCCTCGCGGTCGCCCATCCCGAAGCCGTGGTGCCGGGCTACACCCACCTGCAGCGCGGTCAGCCCGTCCTTTTCGCCCACCACCTCCTCGCCTATATCGAGATGCTGGAGCGCGACAAGGAGCGCCTCCGCGACGCCTACCGCCGCATCAACGTGATGCCGCTCGGTTCGGGTGCCCTGGCGGGTTCCACCATCGTCTTGAACCGTCAACTGGTGGCGGAAAAGCTCGGGTTCCCCGCCCTCACCCAGAACAGCATGGACGCGGTGAGCGACCGCGACTTTGTCGCCGAGATCCTTTTTGTCATCGCCATGACGGGCGTGCACCTCTCCCGCCTCAGCGAAGACGTCATCCTCTGGGCCACCGCCGAATTCGGGTTCATCGAACTGAGCGACGCCCACACCACCGGATCGAGCCTGATGCCGCAAAAGAAAAACCCCGACGTGGCCGAGCTGACCCGGGGCAAAACCGGTCGCCTCCTCGGCAATCTCGTCTCCCTGCTCACCACGATCAAAGGTCTCCCCATGACCTACAACCGCGACTTGCAGGAGGACAAGGAGCCGCTCTTCGACTCCATCGACCAGATCAAGCTCGCCCTCGAAGTCTTCGCCGAGATGATGGCCGCCGCCAAAGTCCGCGAACCCAAAACCTTGCAGGCCACGAACGACCCCTTTCTCCTCGCCACCGATCTCGCCGACTACCTCGTCCTCAAAGGAGTTCCCTTCCGCGAAGCGCACGAGATCATGGGCAAACTCACCGCTTACAGTCTCGCCGAAGATCGCGGCTTTCCCGATCTTGCCTTGGAGGAATATCGGCGTTTTTCCCCCGCCTACGCCCCCGATCTCTTCAAGGCCCACGACCACAAAACC
>CAYLJC010000360.1:0-3957 GCA_964383345.1 uncultured Akkermansia sp.
ATGAGCCGCAACGCCAAGGCCGGCCGCATGATCCTCTCGACCGGCCCCTATCTCGAAGTCGAGACCGGCAGCGGGATCCTCGCCGGCGGGCACGACCGCGTCAGCGGGGCGATCCAACTGAAGGTCCGCGTGCAGTGCTCGACCTGGCTCGATATCGACCGCGTCCAGGTGCTGGTGAACGGGCGTCAGCTGCCGGAATACAATTACACGCGGGAGAAAAATCCCGCCATGTTCGCGGACGGAGTGGTGAAATTCGATGAGACTTTGAAGCTCCGGCTCGACCAGGACGCCCATCTCATTGTCGTGGCGATAGGGGAAAAGCACAGCCTCGAGACCGGCTTCGGATCGAGCGCGCAGGCGAAGCTCCAGCCCGTCGCCTACAACAATCCCATCTTCGTCGATGTGGATGGCGGCGGCTTCTCGCCCAACGGGGACACCCTCGGCTACGACCTGCCCGTGGCCGGTCTGAAGGTGGACGATGTGAAGACAAAACTGCCGCCAAAGGAGACGATGCCGTAGGGGCGCGTCTCGTGTTGATCGGGTCACTCCCGCTGCGGTCTTTTTTCTGATTTCGTCAGGGTAAGGGTAAGGGGAAGGGGGACGGCCCCCTGAAGCCAGGCGCCCGACATCCGGGTTTTGTCCTCCAGTGCGGCGGAAAAGCTTGCCTGAATGGATGAAATCGCGAGCTTGCATTGTGTGCCGTCGAAGGAGATCGAATTCACCGGAATGGGGTCCGGTGTCTGATCGGGGCTGTAGATACGGGCCTCGACGGTGCCGCTGTCGGATTCGATTTCGAGGATGAGAAAAAGCCCTGCCTTTCCTCCGAGATACCCCGACCAGTAGCCCCGCAGGCTTGAGAAATCTCCCTCGCTCTTCGTTTGGGAGGGGCCGGTGCTGTTGATGAGGCGGACGGAGGCGGTTTTTTTCTCCGGAAAAATGCGCAGTTCGCTGCGGAATCCTCCGGTGCCTCCGTCGTGGAAGAGGCCGTGTTCGCCGATGAACCAGGCCAGTCCGATATTGCCGCGTTGAGGTGTTGCCGCCAGTTCCATCGCGGCGAGAAGCGAGGGCGGCGTCCGTTCCGACCAGTGGGCTTCCGCGAAACGCGCCAGATCGCGGGCTGTGGAGACGACGGCTCCGGCCCCGCAGAGAGAGTCGAGATGCCAGTGGGGCACGGCGCGACCTCCGGTGTGTCCGGTGGCGAAGCGATCCGCCAGGTCCGCCGGAACCGAATCCGCAGTGCGTTGGACAAAGGAAGAATCCATTCCCAGCGGTTCGAGGAGGGTCTCCCGCAACAGGGTTTCGTATGGTTTGCCGCCCATCCTTTCGAGAAGATGCCCCAACAAGCCCATTCCGAGATTGGAATAACTCATTTCGCCGCGTTTTTCGAAATCGGATTCCCGGAATTCCTTGAGATAACGATAAAGCCTCTCGACCGAATAATGGGCGTAGGGGTCTCGTGAATCGATCCCTTCCGCGAGATTGTCGGGCAGGCGCGGCAGCCCCGAGTGATGGGTGGCGAGTTCGAGGAGGGTGACGCGGTGCAGCGGAGAATCCGGTGCGAGCAGGTCCGCCGGGAGATGTTTGGACACGGGATCCTCCAGCGCGGCTTTCTTTTTGAGGACGGCGTCGGCGAGGAGGATGCCGGTGAAGACCTTGGTGATGGAGCCGATTTCAAAGAGAGTGTTTTCATCGACGGCGGGACCGTCCTCGCGAAGGACTCCGGCGGAGCCGAATGTCGCGGGGGCACCGTCCTCGACCTCCGCGAGGGCGATGCCTTCCCCGGCACGCTGGGAATCGCGGTGATATTCCGCCGCTTTTTCCGCAGGTCCCGCCGGGAGGGAGAGAGGGACAACAAGGAGGCCCAAAAGGAGAAATGGAAACACCATCCGGGAGAAAGCGGGGGGAGACATGGCGCGAGAGTAGCGAAAATGAGCGAAATTTGTCAATTTTTCCCGCCCCGGACTGGACACGCTTCGCCGAAATGTTTTGAATACCGGACTCTCTCACCTGACATGAATTTTCCTCCTTTTTTCCGTATTCTCTCCTGCTTCGTCCTTTTTACGACAGCTCTGCTCGCGGCACCTCCGGAGGAGGCGCTCGATTTCGGCGAGGTCACGGAAGAGCACCTTTTGATTCCGATGCGCGACGGGGTGCGGCTTTCCGCCTATCTCTACCGGCCCTCCGGCGAGGGGCCCTGGCCGGTGATTTTTGAGCAACGGTATGCTTCCCTGCGGGCGAAAGGAACGCGCGAGTCGGCCGCGCGACTGGCGCGGGGTGGTTACGCCGTGGCCCTGGTGAACTACCGGGGCACCCATCTCTCGGAGGGAAAATGGGTCGGCTACCGGGCGATGCAGTTCGGTGAGTTGCGCGACGGTTTCGACGTTTGTGAGTGGCTTGCGGAGCAAGCCTGGAGCACGGGGAAGGTGGGCACTTTCGGCAGCTCGCAGGGCGGCTACGCGCAGAACTACCTGGCGGTGACACAGCCGCCCCATCTCGTTTGCCAGTACATGGTCGATACCGGGGTGAGCCTCTTCCACGAGGGATACCGCATCGGCGGCATGGCCAGGCCGCTGCGATTCCAGAGGCTCGCCGCGGTTTGTCGCAATCCCGAAGACAACGCGGAGTTGCTCGCGGAATGGGACAAGCACCCGACCTACGACGACTACTGGGCGGCGGAGGATTGCGGTCCGCATTTTGGAAAAATGGACGTGCCCTGTTTCACCATCGGGAGCTGGTATGATTTCATGAACCAGGGGTCGATCGCGAGTTTCCTCGGACGCGAGCACGAGGGCGGTGCCGGATCGAGGGGGCGGCAGTGGCTTCTCATCGGTCCCTGGCTGCACGGCCGATATAACAAAGGCACAAAAAACGGGGAGCTTCAGTATCCGGCAAACGCGGCCTGGGATGTGGAAAAACACATGCTGCGCTGGTTCGATCACTGGCTCAAAGGGATCAACAACGGTGTCTCCGACGAGCCGAAGGTGCGCTGGTACGAGATGGGTGCGGTCGGGGAGGGTGATGCCGGGGGCAACCGCTGGCACGAGGCGGCGGACTTTCCTCCGGCTGCGGAGGAGCGTGCGCTTTACCTGCACGAGGGCGGAGTGCTGCACAACGAGGCTCCGACCGTGGCGGCTTCGTCCACGAGTCTTGTCAGCGATCCGCATTCACCCATGGAGATTCCGGCGGGCGGGTTTCCCGGCGCACGGGATGCTCGTTCTTTCGAGGAACAGGCGGAGGTGCGGACTTTCACGACGGAGGTGCTCACCGAACCGGTCGCCTGGGCCGGACGGGTTCACGCGGAGTTGCTCCTCTCTTCCACCGCCGTGGATACGGATGTGATCGTGCGGGTCAGCGATGTTTATCCCGACGGGCGCTCCATTCTCATCATCGACTACCCGCAGCGGGTCCGCTACCGCGAGGGATTCGACAAGGAGGTGATGATGACGCCCGGTGAGATTTATCCGGTGAAGTTTCCGGTCGGCTGGATCAGCCAGGTGTTTGCGAAGGGCCATCGTATCCGCGTCACCATCGCCAGCACCGGCGCTCCCTACTACGAACCGAATCCACAGAACGGAAAAGGGTTTCCCGCTGAAATTCCCGACGATGCCGTTGTCGCGACAAACACGATCCACCATTCCGCGAGTCATGCTTCGCGCCTGATCGTGCCGGTGCGGAAGTAGGAGAGGCGTCAAGTCCCGAGACAGAACCCGGAGTGTCAGCGGGTGCGGTTCGGGCGGGGCGCGCTGCCGAGGAGATCGGGGAAGCCGGCGGAAGCGGGTTCCCCGGAGATCTCGCGATGCCAGACCGCTTGATAGCGTTTGGTTTTGTCGGGGCGTTCGTAGGCCTGACTCTGGACGAGACGGTAGCCTTCGCGACGGAGACGGGAGAGGGTTTCGCGGTTCTCCGGACCGGTCGGGTCTATCCGGTAGTACCATTCGAAGCGCGTGCGGTCGGGGA
>CAYLJC010000361.1:0-3950 GCA_964383345.1 uncultured Akkermansia sp.
CGCCGGGGGCATGAAACCCGGTTTGAAGACCTCGGCCTCGCGTTTCACACTGACAAAAATCTTGAGTTCTTCCCCGGCGGCGACGGACTGGTGCGAGCAGTAGCCCTCGATGTCCGAAGCGCGATCTCCCGTGCGCGAGTCGAGCCGCACCCGGGTGAGTTGCCAGTCGTCCGAGCCGGGTTTGGCGTTTTCCTCGCGGATGAGATTTGGCCGGGGTTCGGCGGCGTGACTCGATGCCGCGGAAAAAGCGAGGGCCGGAGCCGCGGTCGTGGCGAGAAAGGAGCGTCGGGTCGGTTTCATGACGTGATCCTAGCGAAAGCCAATCCCGCCCGCAATAGCGCGAAGGAGGCGGGAGCAGCGTCGGGTGCCCGTGCGCCTTCCCGGTCCCGCATCTTCGGATTTGCCCAAAGACAAATCATGCGTATTTTCCACGCATGGCCCTTACCTCATTCCTCACGTCGTGGAGCGGCAAACTGCTTTCGCTGCTCCGTATCATTTCCGCCGGCTTGATGATGCAACACGGGGGACAAAAGGTGCTGGGTTTCCCCGCACCGGCCAAAATGGAGTTTGTGCTCTTTTCCCAGATCGGGATCGCGGGTGTCCTGGAATTGGTGGGAGGATTTCTCCTGCTCATCGGGCTCTTCACCCGTCCGGTGGCCTTTGTGCTTTCGGGTCTGATGGCGGTCGCCTATTTCATCGGTCACGCCTCGGGCGGGTTCTGGCCCATGCTGAACGGCGGTGAGCTGGCGGTGCTCTACTGCTTTGTTTATCTCTACCTCGCTGCGGTCGGCGGGGGCGACTGGAGCGTGGACCGGCTCTGCCGCAAAAAGCTCGGCTGACACCCAGCGCTAACACCCATACAAGCGGACTCAGCGAGCCCCCAACCTCCGCCGGGTCGCTTCGTCGACGGGTTCGCAGAGCCGGTAGCCCTCCCCCTGCTTCGGGATCGCGGCGAGGAGGGTGTCGCGTGCCTCCGGGGAGGAAAAGTCGAGGCCGATGAGGGCGCGTCCGATGCGCTCGCCGGATTGCCGGTAGTTGAAATAACAAACGGTCGCATCCCCCGTGACGTGACTGGCGAGGAAGTCGTGGAGCGCGCCGGGGCGCTCGTAGAAGTCGAGCCGGAGAAAGGCGGGATGGTTCAACAAATCGCCCCGCAGCGGAATGGCGCGGAAATCGACATCGATGGCTCCGGTGAGATCTTCCCAGGGAAATCCGGACGCCTCGAGAAACGGTGTCACCGCCGCGAGGACCGCCTCGTCGTCGGCCGCGAGGGTGAAGACCGGCCAGGCCTCCTCGGCGTCCGTTTTGCCGTATTGAAAATCGATGATGTCGATCCCGGCGAAACCGGTTTCGAGCAGCCGCAACATCGCTCCGGGTCGTTCGGGAATGCGGATGCGAAGGGTTCGGCTCGCCTCGCTGGAGGCGCCCTGGGTGCGGGCGATGAGACCGAGCTGGAGGAAATCGACGTTGCAGCCCGAGACCACCACGAGAACTTTTTTCCCCGCGAGAACCTCTCGCTCCCGCAGCACCGCGGCAAGTCCGAGAGCGCCGGAAGGCTCCGAAACACAGCGGAGCGATTCCCAGAGCATCCGCATGGCGTGACTGACCTCGGCATTGGTGACGGTCTCGATGCGGTCGAGGGTACCGCTAAGGATTTGAAAAGGCCACTCCCCCGCCTGGCTCACCGCCGTGCCGTCGCAAAAGAGATCGACCCGGTCCAGCGAAACCGGTTTTTCCGCCGCGAAAGCCGCCCTCATGGAGGCCTGATCGACGCCTTCGACGCCGATGAGTTCGATGTCGGGCCAGTAGGTTTTCAGCCAGGTGGCCACCCCCGCCGCCATCCCGCCGCCGCCGATCTGGAGAAACGCCGCGTCGAAGGGGCCGTGACCGGAGAGCACGATCTCGTCAGCGAGGGTTCCCTGACCGGCCATGACGTGGAGATCATCGTAGGCATGGACATAAACGGCGCCGGATTCCTTTTCGTAAAGACGGGCGGCCCGGACCGCCTCGTCGTAGGAATCCCCCGAGAAGCGGATTTCGACAAAATCGCCTCCGTGCTGCCGCACCGCCGTCTGTTTCACCCTCGGAGTGGAACGGGGCATGTAAACACAGGCATGGATGCCGAGTGCCCGGGCTGCCAGGGCGATCCCCTGGGCGTGATTGCCCGCAGAGGCGGTCACCACTCCGCGGGCGGCCTCCTCGGGGGAGAGCACCGCCATGCGGTTGCAAGCTCCGCGCCATTTGTACGATTTTACGCTGCTGAGATCCTCGCGTTTCACCCAAATCTCGGGGCCGTCGGGGAGGACGATCTTTTCGAGAGGAGTCGGGTCACCGAAACGATAGACCCGTTCGCGGGCAAAAAGGATTTCCTGGCGGAGGCGTCGGTCCAGCGGGAGGTTGTCTCGTTCCATGGAAGGTGGTGGCGGGATTCGTTCCGCACGTGTCGACGAGGGGCGGACGTCATGAACGCAGCCGTTTCACGAAGAAGGAGGCGGAATAAATGGCCACGGCGAGGAGGACGATAAATGGTCCGGTGGGAATGTCCAGTTCGTAGCTGAAGGCGAGTCCCCCGGCGTTGCAGATCATCGTGATCACGACAGAGAGAATCATGATGACCCATAATTTCCGCGAAAAGCGCGAGGCGGTCGCGGCGGGGAGAACGATGAGGGCGAGGGAAAGGATGATGCCGGCGACCCGGACCATGAGCACGACACTCATCGCGGTGATGGCGAGGAGAAGCAGGTAATAGGCACTGGAAGAGACCCCGCGGAGGCGGGCGAATTCCTCGTCGAAACAGACCGCGACCAGTTTGTGATAAAAGAGGACAACGAGGAGGAGGACGATGGCCCCGAGGACAAAAGTGGCGACAACATCGCTGCGGGAGGTGAGGAGAATATTGCCGAAGATAAAACTTTCGAGATTGACGCTTTTTCCCGGGGCGTAATGGATGAACAACAAACCCACCGTCATCCCGAAGGCCCAGATCGCGCCGATGATGGTGTCCTCCCTTTCTCCGCCTCGGAGACTGACCCAGCCGATCACCGCAGCGGAAAGGAGTCCGGCGATGATCGCTCCGATCATGGGGGTGAGCCAGGGCAGATCATAGACCCGGCTGTAATAGATCGAGGCCCCGATGCCGCCCAGAATGCTGTGGGCGATCGCGGCGGCGATATAGGCGATGCGCCGGGTCACCACGAGGGAACCGACCACTCCGAAAGTGAGGCTGGAGACGATTCCCGCAATGAGGGCATAGCGGATCAACGGGACCGTCTCAAGGGCTTCGAGGAAATCAGTCATGGTCACAGGCGGAGTGGTCTCCCTCGATGTGCCGGGAGCGTCTGTCGTGCTCGATGCGGCGGCGGCTGCTGTAGATTTCCTTGATCGTGTCTCCCGAGAGGGGCAGGGAATGGCGGTGGACACGGTGGTTCACGCAGAGGACGGAATCCCCGAGAGAGGAGACCAGGTCGAGATCGTGGGTGATCATGAGGATGGTCAGTTTGCGGCGTAGTGCGCAGAGGGTTTCCATCAGGTGCGCCTCCACCGAGAGGTCGATGTTTGCGGTGGGTTCGTCGAGGAGGAGCAGTTCGGGTTCACAGGCGAGGGCGCGGGCGATCATGACGCGTTGGCGCTCCCCGCCGGAGAGGTCGGAAAAGGGACGCCGGGCAAAATCCGCCATACCGACTTCGTCGAGCGCCGCAAGGGCCGTCGCGCGGCATTTTCGGGAAAACGAACCGACAACGAGCCGGTCGAGCCGCCCCATCAGCACGATATCGAGCGCCGAAATGGGGAATTGGGCGTCGAAGCGCATCGCCTGCGGGACGTAGCCCATGGCCCGCTGGGCTTTCCTGGGCGTCCCTCCGAGAACCTGCAACGATCCCCGCACCGGCTCGATGAGGCCGAGGATGAGCTTCACGAGAGTGGATTTGCCTCCGCCGTTGGGTCCGATGACG
>CAYLJC010000362.1:0-3947 GCA_964383345.1 uncultured Akkermansia sp.
ATCTCCTCGGACTCCATCGCAGTGTCGCCCTCGAGGCCAAACGCCACATCGAGTCCGAACTCTCCATCCCGGTCAGCCACGTCATGGTCTCGGGGACCCACACCCACTCCGCCACAACCGCGCTCGGGCCGACTCCGCGGGTCTTCCAATCGGATGTCGAACTGTCGGACTACGAGCGCTTCGTCGCCCGCCGCATCGCCGACGGGGTGAGACGGGCGGTCAATCTGTTGCGCCCCGCCGAGGTGGCCTTCGGCAGCATCGAGGTGCCCGAACACGTCTTCAACCGCCGTTGGTTTTTGAAAGAGGGGACGATGCCCGCCAATCCCTTCGGCGACACTTCGGAAAAAGTGAAGATGAATCCCGGTGCCGGAGGGGACAACCTCATCGAACCGGCCGGCCCCATCGATCCCCGCGTCTCCATCCTCGCCCTGCGCGAGGCGGGCGGCGGTCCCGTCATTTCCCTGCTCTCCGCCTACTCCCTGCACTACGTCGGCGGGGTCGGACGCGCCCACGTCTCCGCCGACTACTTCGGGTACTACTGCAAGGCCGTCGAGCGGGAACTCAACGCTTCCGAACAGGAGCCCCCGGTGGTTGCCATCATGGCCAACGGCACCAGCGGCGACATCAACAACATCAACTTTCGCGAGAAGCGGGAGCGCAAGGCACCCTACGAGCAGATGCGGCATGTCGCGAACGATCTCGCCGGGAAGGTCGTCGCCGCCTTCGAGTCCCTCGAATGGGAGGCCAAAGCCCCTCTCGAGGCCCGCTACCGCGAGCTGGACGTGAAATGGCGCACCATTGACGAGGACCTCCTCGCCTGGGCTCGCGAAACCGAGGCCGCCGCTCCCCGCATCGGCAACAAGGCCGTTCTCCCGCTCGCCTATGCCGGTCGGATCCAGCGCCTCGCCGAAGCCAGCCCGGAAACCAAACTGCCGGCGCAATTGTTCCGGATCGGCGAGATCTGCATCGGGACCACCCCCTGCGAGACCTTCGCCGAGATGGGACTCGAATTCCGCGAGCGCAGTCCCTTTGCCAAGTCTTTCATGATCGAACTCGCCAACGGGTATCTCGGTTACCTCCCGACCCCGCGGCACTTTGCCCTCGGCGGATACGAAACCTGGCCGGGCACCAACTACCTGGAACCACAGGCCTCCGTAAAAATCATGGACGCCCTCCTTGAGATGGCGGCGGAGGTGAAACCCGACACCGCGAACAAGCCCTGACCGCCGCGTGGAAAAAGGCTCGTGCGGCGATGGAAAATTCGGCGCGGGAGCGGGCGGCGCTCTGATGGGAAAACCGTTCTGTGACGATCCGCCACCTCTCTCCCACACCCTGCCAGCCGATCTTTTTCGCTCATGTCAACTCCGCCAGCCACCCCCGCCAGCACCCGCCGCGTTGTCCTCGCCAGCTTCGTCGGAACCACGATAGAATGGTACGATTTTTTCCTCTACGGGACCGCCGCCGCCCTCGTTTTCAACCAGCTCTTTTTCACCAATCTCGAGCCGCTCGCGGGAACGATGGCGGCCTTCGGAACCTACGCGGTGGGGTTTTTCGCCCGGCCGCTCGGCGGGATTGTCTTCGGCCACTACGGCGACAAGATCGGGCGCAAGTCCATGCTCGTGACGACCCTCATGATGATGGGGGTCGCCACCATCCTCATCGGACTCCTCCCCACCTACAATCAGATCGGCATCTGGGCACCCGCCCTCCTCGTCCTGCTGCGGTTCGTGCAGGGGTTCGGGGTCGGCGGAGAATGGGGCGGAGCCGTCCTCATGGCCGTGGAACACAGCCACACGGGACGCCGCGGATACCACGCGAGCTGGGTACAGGCCGGTGTCCCCGTCGGCATGCTTCTCGCCAACGGCGTGTTCATGCTCGTCTCGCGGATGGAGTCGGCCGCCTTTCTCAGTTGGGGCTGGCGCGTTCCTTTCCTCCTCGGCGCCCTGCTTCTCGGAGTGGGAATGTTCATCCGGTTGAAAATCATGGAGAGTCCGGTGTTCACCGAAGCCAAAGCAAAGGATCCGGGGCCGAAAATTCCCGTTTTGACGGTTCTCCGCGAGCATCCCCGCAACGTCCTCCTCGCGATGGGAGCCCGCTTCGCTGAAAACGCCTACTTTTACATCTTCACCGTTCTCGTCCTCAGCTACGGATCGCAGCAACTCGGAATGGGAAAAGCGGGCCTGCTCAATGCCGTTATGCTGGGGTCCGCCGTGCAACTCGTCGCGATCCCGGCCTTCGGAGCGCTCTCGGATCGCTGGGGGCGACGACCCGTCTACCTCGGCGGGGCCTTTTTCCTGCTGCTCTTCGCCTTTCCCTTTTTCTGGCTTGTCGGGACAAAAGAGCCCGCCCTCGTCATCCTCGCGGTGATCCTCGGATTGATCGGCCACTCCGCCATGTACGGACCCCAGGCCGCCTTTTTCTCCGAACTCTTCGGAACGCGGGTGCGCTACAGCGGAGCCTCGCTCGGCTACCAACTCGCCTCTCCGCTGGCCGGCGGTCTCGCCCCGCTCATCGCCACCGCCCTGCTCGGCTGGAGCGCCGGCGCCCCCTGGCCCGTCGCCCTCTACCTCATCGGCATGGCGGCGATCACCCTCGTGTCCGTCTGGCTCGCCGAGGAGACCCATCGGAAGGGATTGTGAGGATTATCCCCTCTCCACCGCCATCGCGATGCCCATGCCGCCGCCGATGCAGAGACTCGCGATGCCCCTGGCGTGGCCCTTGTCCTCCATCAGGTGCAGCAAAGTCGTGAGGACCCGCGCCCCGCTGGCACCGATGGGATGTCCCAGGGCGATGGCCCCCCCGCGCTGGTTCAGCTTTGCCTCGTCCAGCTCCAATAAATTCCGACAGGCGAGCACCTGCACCGCAAAGGCTTCGTTGATCTCGATCGCATCCACCTCGCCAAGACACCAACCGGCCCGACCACAGACCGCGCGAATCGCCTCGACCGGACCCAAACCCATCAGCGCCGGATCACAGCCCACCGCCGCCGTCGCCACGATGCGGGCGCGCGAGCAGAGACCATGACGGATCAAAGCCTCCTCGCTGGCGAGCAGGACCATCGCCGCCCCGTCGTTGATCCCCGAAGCATTGCCCGCCGTGACGGTGCCCTCGGGACGAAAAGCCGGTTTCAGCTTCGCGAGGGTTTCCACCGTGGTGTCGGCGCGCGGGTGCTCGTCTTCGCTGATCGTGCCCTCCGTTCCCTCCACCGGAACGATTTCGCGGGCGAGCCGGGCCCGATGCTCCGCGACGAGTTGCTGGCTGCGAGCGGCGAAGGCATCCTGATCGGCACGGGGAATCCCGAACTCATCGGCGATGCGTTCGGCCGTTTCCCCCATCCCGATCTCGAGCATGGCATCGCTGAGGCCATCGCGAAAAAGCGCATCCTCCAGGCTGATGTTTCCGAGTTTTTTCCCCCGGCGGAAATCCATCGCATAGTGGGGGGCACGGCTCATCATCTCCACTCCGCCGGCGAGAACCAATTCATTTTCCCCGAGGCGGATCGTGTCCGCTCCGAGCGCCACCGCCTTGAGCGAGGACCCGCAGGCCATGTTCACCGTATAGGCCGGCGTGGTCTCCGGCAGACCGAGTTTCCAACCGAGCTGACGCGCCACATTCATCCCGCACCCCGCCTGGAGAACCTGACCGAGGATGACCTCTCCGATCTCCGCCCGGATCGGTTCGGGAGCGACGGACTCCGCGACCGCGACCGCGAGATCCGCTGCGGAGAATGATTGTAACCCGCCGCCAAAGCGACCGATGGGAGAGCGTTTTGCGTCGATGAGATGGACGGTGTTCATAAGTCGGCGAGTTCCATCGCACGGAGTTCCGATGATAGTTCGGGCACAAACTCCATCTGGTCAATGATGTCGGCCTCCAGATCCATCCCCGGCGCCAATTCCACCAATTTGAGACCGCTCGATTCCAGCCGGAAAACGGCCCGCTCCGTG
>CAYLJC010000363.1:0-3937 GCA_964383345.1 uncultured Akkermansia sp.
GGCGCTGATCAATTCCCCCCGGCTCCTCCTCGCCGACGAACCCACCGGCGCTCTCGACGAGGACAACGCGGGCCGGCTCGTCGAACTGCTTACGGAACTGAACGACTCCGAAGGGCTCGCCCTCATCGTGGTGACACACGACCGCGCCATCGCCGGGGCCGTCGGCACGATCCGCACCCTGCATCGGGGAAAACTCGAAGGATAATTCCGCAGCATGAGTTCTTTCCGCCTCATTCTCTCTTCGCTTTTTCACTACCGCGGGATCCATCTCGCGGTTCTCGCGGGGGTGGCCCTGACCTCGGCGATTCTCAGCGGCGCCCTCGTTGTCGGTGATTCGGTCAAGGAAAGTCTGCGGCGCAACGCGGCGGCGCGTCTCTCCCAGGTCGGACCGGTTCTGATGGGCGGGGAACGATTTTTCACCTCCGCCCTGGCGGATCGCCTCGCGGCCGAATTGGGCGGGGAAGCCGTCGTTGCCCCCGTCCTGCAGATCACCGGGACGGCGTTGCACCGGGACGGCGGCCGCCGCGTCAACCGGGTGCAGATTCTCGGGGTCGATGACCGCTTTTGGAAACTTTCCCGTGGTGGTGTCGCGCCCGAGGGTTTCGAAGACGAGCGCTGGATCGCGATCAACACGCCCCTCGCGAGTCGTGTCGGCGCGTCGGTGCAGGACACCCTCATCGTGCGGGTCGAGATCCCCGGCGCCTTGTCCAAAGACGCCCCGCTCTCGGGCGAGTCGGAGCAGACGACCCCCTTCACCGCCGCCGTCACCGCGGTGCTCGACGCGGAGCAGTTCGGACTCTATTCGCTGAAGGCCGAGCAGGTTCCACCGGCGACGATTTTTCTGCGGCGCGAAAGACTCGAGGCCATCCTCGAACAGGAGGGCCGGGCCAATCTTATTCTCGGCGACAAATCCCTCGATGCGACGGCCTTCGCGACGGCGGCGGAAAAAGTCTGGGATCTGGAGGACTTGCAGTTGCAGGTCACCGCGACGGACGGAGGTTCCACGAGCCAGATGGTGAGTTCCCGGGTCTTTTTCGACAGCGTGATCGTCGAGGCATTGG
Source organism: uncultured Akkermansia sp. (assembly GCA_964383345.1). GTDB lineage: Bacteria > Verrucomicrobiota > Verrucomicrobiia > Verrucomicrobiales > DEV007 > Arctic95D-9. The sequence goes on from CAYLJC010000363.1 coordinate 1,062, forward strand.
AGAAAATCGCGTCGGTGAGTTCGCCGGTGCTGACCTACCTCGCCACGGACATCGCGGCGGGGGAAAAGCGCACTCCCTATTCCATGGTGACCGGGGTCGGACCCGCATTGAACGGCATTGTCGACGACGATCTCTCGGAGGATCAGATCCTCCTTTCGCAGTGGCTCGCCGACGATCTCGGGGTCGGGGCGGGCGACGCAGTCACCCTGGTCTACAATGTCGTCGGCACGGGCCGCGCCCTGGAGGAAGAGAGTCGCAGCTTCCGGGTCGCGGGGATCAAGCCGATCGGCGAAGCGGGCTGGGACCAGAGCTGGACGCCGGACTTTCCCGGCATCTTCGACGTCGACGGACTCGACGACTGGGAGCCCGGCATCCCCATCGACCGCGACCGCATCCGCGACAAGGACGATGACTATTGGGACCAATACAAGGCGACACCCAAGGCCTTCGTCTCCCTCGCGGCGGCGCGCTCGATGTGGGCGAACCGCTTCGGTGACGCCACCGCGGTGCGCTTTCAGATGCGCGAGCCCGACGCGCCGCTGGTGGAGCAACTCCGGGAGCACCTGCATCTCACCGACCTGGGCATGGCCTGCCGCGACCTCCCGGCCGAAGCGCGGTCGGCGGTGGCCGATTCCTTCGACTTCGGCGCGCTCTTCGCGAGCATGAGCTTTTTCCTCATTGTCGCGGCGCTCGTCCTCTCCGGTCTCGTTTTTGTCTTCGGGATAGAGCAGCGCTCCACCCAGATCGGATTGCTCCTCGCGATGGGCTTCACGAGGACACGGGTGCGCCGGATGTTTCTCGTTGAGGCCCTCTTCCTCTCCCTCGCCGGTGCCGCGATCGGTCTGCTCGGCGGCTATGTCTACACCCGCCTCGCCCTCTACGGCATGTCCGGTGTCTGGCAGGAGGCCGCAGCAGGCATGGAGTTCATTTACTCCCTGAAACCGCAAACCCTGTTGCTCTCCTTTGCCATCACGGTTTGTGTGGCCCTCGTTGTGGTCTGGTTCGCGAGCCGCAGGGTCACCGCGATCCATCCCTCGACCCTGATCTCCGGCAGCGACGACCTGTCCCTCGGTGCTCCCTCCCGAAATCGCCGCGACCTCATCGTTCTCGCGGTGGGCCTCGCGGGTGCGGCCGGATGCCTTTTCGCCCCCAAAGTCGAGGGCACCATGGCGGCGCAGGGACTCTTCTTCGGGGCGGGCTTTCTCATGACCGTGGCCGGGGTGGCCTTCTGCTCCCTCCTCATCCGCCGCTTCCTGCGCCCCTCCGCGACCCTGACATCCCTCAGAGCGCTCGGTCGCCAGCACACCGTGCGGCGTAGGGGACGCAGTCTCGCGGTGATCGGCCTGATGGCGGCGGGCGTGTTCATGGTCACCGCGATCAACTCCTTCCGCCTTGAGGGATCGCGCGGAGCCGAGCGCCGCAACGCCGGCACCGGAGGATTCGCCTACGTCGGCGAATCCACCCTGCCCATCTACGAAGATCTCAACGGCGCGGACGGCAGGAAGAAGTTCGGGCTCGACGGATTCCAGCAAACATTCACCATCCTGCCCTTCCGCGTCAGCGACGGGGACGACGCGAGCTGCCTCAATCTCAACCGGGCGCAGCAGCCCCGGCTCCTCGGGATCGACACCGACCGGATCGCGGCGATCAATCCCTTCACCTTCACCGGGACCCTCACCGAACCGAGGACCGGGGAGAGCCCCTGGCGGCTTCTCGCCGCCGGGCACCCCGCCCTCGACGACGGCACCCCCGTGATCGCCGGGATCCTCGACCAGAACACCGCCCTCTACGCCCTGCAAAAAGGCATCGGCGACACCGTCCTCTACGAGACCGTCTCGGGGCAGCCCTTCGCCGTTCTCATCTGCGGGTTACTCGAGACCTCCCTCCTGCAGGGTGCCCTCCTCATCGACGAGGCTGCCTTCGTCCGATTTTTCCCCGATGCCGGCGGCTACCGTTTCTTCCTGATGGATGGGAAAGGCGGGGAAACGCTCGCGCCCGTCGCCAGCCACCTCACCCGCATGTTCGGAGACCTCGGCCTCGAGATGCGACCCGCGGCCGACCGGCTCAACGAATTCAACGCCGTGCAGAACACCTACCTCAGCATCTTCTCCACCCTCGGCGGGTTGGGAGTCCTCCTAGGCACCCTCGGACTCGCCATCATCGTGGGCCGGAATGTGATGGAGCGGCGCGGCCAGCTCGGCGTGATGCAGGCCATGGGATTCACCCGTCCGAGGCTTTCCGGGATGATCCTCTCCGAGCACTGGTTCCTCCACCTCGCGGGAGTTCTCATCGGACTCGGCGCGGCACTGCTCGCCGTGCTCCCCGAACTGACCAAGGGCTCCTCCTCCTTGCCGTGGGGATTGCTCGCCGGCATCAACGGAGCCGTCCTCGTCGGCGGATTGGCCTTTTGCGCCGTCGCCGCGCGCCTCGTCCTGCGGGGGAATCTGATGGAGGCGATCCGCCGCGAATGAAAAGCCCGCGGCCAGTGATGTTCGTTCTATGCGCCCTCCTCCTCGCGGCGGGCGGCGGGAACGCGGCGGAGGAGAAAGAGAAACCATCGCCGCCGTCCGATGCCCCCGAGGCATCCGACACCCCCGCGACACCGGCCAACCTCCCCGCCGCCATCCTCGACATCGCCGGGGCCAAAGACGGTGCCCGGCCCGCCGGATCCACCCCGCTGAGCGGCACCTGGACCGTCCCTGGCAAAACCAAAACCCTGCACGTCGCACCCGAACCCATCCTCGACAATTGGCTCGCCTTCGGGCCCGAGATACGGGAAAGAGGTGCCACCATCCTCGCCTCCGGGCGGGCTCTCGGGCGGGGGAGCTTGCAGTCCCGCTTCGGAGCCGGTCGCTACGGGAAAAACGGATTCCACC
>CAYLJC010000364.1:0-3935 GCA_964383345.1 uncultured Akkermansia sp.
GGAGCGAAGATCCCGGCGCCGCAGGCGAGCCTCATGGCCGTCGTCTCGCGCAGCCTCATGGAGGGCAAGACGGTCATCGCCATCGCCCACCGGCTTTCCACGGTGATCAACTCGGACGAGATCGTCGTGATGAACCAGGGCCGCATCCTCGACATGGCCCCGCACGAGATCCTCTTGCAGCGCTGCGCGGAGTACCGGCAGCTCTACGAGTTGCAATTTTCGGAAAGTGGATAGGTCTTGCCACCCAAAAAATTCCCCGAATGGTATTGATGTCTCGCAATCGGGAGAGCCCCGTTCTTTTATGATGGCCGCACAAGCCAATCATCTCTGCGGGCGGACCCACCTCCGCCCTACCGCCCTGTTCACCTCTCCCTCTCTTTCCGCTCCGTGAATCTTCGCCCTTCCATTCCGTCGGCACCGCGCCGGGTTGTCGTGACCGGAATGGGAGCGGTCACGCCCGTCGGCCTCGATGTCGAGACCTCGTGGCGCGCGGTTGTCGAGGGGCGTTCCGGGATCGGTCCGGTCACCCTCGTGCCGGTGGACCACCTCCCCGTCCGCATCGCCGGCGAAGTCAAAGGCTTTGATCCGACCACGGTGATGGAGGCCAAGGAAGCCCGCCGCGCCGACCGCTTCTCCCAGTTCGCCGTCGCCGCCGCCCGCGAGGCGCTTGCCCAGGCACGACTGGTCATTGATGAAAAAAACAGCAACGACGTCGGAGTCATCATCGGCTCCGGGGCCGGCGGCATCCAGACCTATACGGACAACCAGCACATCATGGACCGTCGCGGCGCGGGCCGTCTCAACCCGCTGATGATTCCGATGATCACCGCCGATTCGGCCTCCGTCCAGGTCAGCATCCAGACCGGCGCCCACGGCATCACCTACGGCGTCGCCGCCGCCTGCTCGACCGGCAACGACGCGATTGCCCAGGCGTTTTACGCGATCCAACGAGGAGACGCGCGAGCCATGCTCACCGGCGGGGCCGAGGCGGCCGTGACCCATCTCGGGCTCGTCGGGTTCAGCCAACTGCGCGCCCTCTCGCGACGCAACGACGAACCCGAGCGGGCCTCGCGTCCATTCGATCGCGACCGTGACGGATTTGTCATCAGCGAAGGGGCCGGAGTCCTCGTCCTCGAAGATCTGGAGTCCGCCCTCGCCCGGGGAGCCACTCCCCTCGCCGAGATTCTCTCCTGCGCCGCGACCTCGGATGCCGTCCACCCCACCGATCCCGACCGCGAGGCGGTGCAGGCCTCGCGGGCGATCCGACTGGTCTTGGAAAAAGCCGGCGTCACCCCGGATCAGGTTTCCTACGTCAACGCCCACGCCACCTCGACGAGCATAGGGGATATCTCCGAGGTGCGCGCCCTGAAACGCGCTCTCGGAGACGACGCCTATCGCGTCCCGGTCTCCTCGACCAAGTCCGTTACCGGCCATCTCATCGGAGCGGCGGGAGCGGTCGAGGCGATCTGGTGCATCCGCGCGATGCACGAGGGAGTGCTGCCCCCGACGATCAACCTGGAGAACTCCGACCCCGAATGCGATCTCGATTTTGTTCCCCACACCGCCCGCCGCGCCGACATCCGCATCGCGCTCTCGGCCGCCTTTGCCTTCGGCGGACACAATTCCATGCTCTTGCTGCGCCGCTGGCCCGCCGATTAGCTAAGGGATCTTGATAGTCAGGCTGTTTTTTACGGAAAACCGGGATTTCTTTTGTGACGATCTTGTCATGTGAACGGGATTGCCTACTGTCGGGCGCATCGCATGGATACCTTCGTTTTCCTCCTTACAATCCTCGGTGCGCTCGGCGTCTTTCTCTACGGAATGAAAGTCATGAGCGAGGGCATCCAGCGCACCGCCGGGGACGGGATGCGCCGCATCATGGCGACGATGACCCGGAACCGTTTCACCGGCGTGTTCACCGGCTTGGTGATCACGAGCGTGGTGCAGTCCTCTTCGGCCACGACGGTGATGGTCGTCAGCTTCGTCAACGCCGGTCTCCTCACCCTCGTCGAATCGATCGGAGTCATCATGGGAGCCAATCTCGGGACGACAATGACGGCCTGGATCATCGGCATGGTGGGCAATTTTTCGCTCTCCGGCATCGCCATTCCCGTCATCGGCCTCGGGTTGCCGCTCTTTTTTGTGGGAAAAGACCGCTGGAATAGTTTCGGCGAGGTTCTCATCGGGTTTGGCCTGCTCTTTTTCGGATTGCATCTACTCAAGGAATCGGTCCCCGATATCAAGGGGATGCTCGCCAGCACGGATGTCGCGGTTCAGGACCAGGCGAGGCAGGTCCAGGAATTCATCGCCGGTTTCAGCGGGCGGGGCTACCTCTCCGTCCTCGTGTTTCTTTTGCTCGGGATCGCCCTGACCCTTGCGGTGCAGTCTTCCTCGGCCGCCATGGCCATCACCGTGACTCTCGCGATCCAGGGTTGGATCGGCTTCGAGGAATCGGCCGCCATCGTCCTCGGGGAAAATATCGGCACTACCGTGACGGCGTGGCTCGCCTCCATCGGCACCAATGTGAACGCGCGTCGGGCGGCGCGGGCGCATTTTCTCTTCAACGTCCTCGGCGTGCTCTGGATGATGCTGGTGTTTTATCCGTTCTCCGGGATGGCGCTGTGGCTCGGATCCCATCTCCCGCAGAGTTGGATGGGGAGCGAGGAGACCGCCAACGTCGGGTTTCAGCTCGCCGTCTTTCATTCTCTTTTCAACTTCACGAACATTCTCCTGCTCGTCGGGTTCGTTCCCCAAATCGCCAAACTCGTCACCCGACTGGTCCGGGAAAAACCGGAAACCGAGACGGAATCCCATCGCCTCCGCTTTATCGCGGGCGGCATGGTCGACCTCGGCGAACTGAATCTGCCCGAGGCGGAAAAAGCCACCCGTGAACTCGCCGGGATCACCCGCGATATGTTCCATGGTTACCTCGAAGTGTTCCAAAATCCCGCCGCCGATCTCAGCGAGGAGGTCAAACGACTCAAGGCGCTCGAGGACGAGGCCGATCTCCTCACCCACGACATCACCGAATATCTCGTGCGCACCACCGCGGCCGAGATCAGTCTGGAGAACGCTCGCTCCGTCGCCCGCATGTTGCGCATCGTTTCCGAACTCGAAGAGATCTCGGATGCGATCTACCGCCTCATCCAGATCACCCAGCGGAAACACGACAAGGGGCGCGTTTTCAACGAAGAGGCCACCGAGAATCTCCTCTTCTTCGCGTCACACATCGTCGAGTTGATCGACCTGTACTCCGACGTTCTCGTATCGGGCGCCACCGAGGAAAAACTGCGTCGTGCCCTGGAAATCGAGAAAAGCACCGACAAACTGCGCAAGACGTACAACAAACAGGCGATGAAGCGCATGTCCGCAGAGGCGGGGGCGGTGAAAACCGAGATGCTTACGATTGACATGAACAACCAGTTCGAGTTGATCGCCAACTACGGGCTCAACGTTGTCCAGTGCGCCTACTACCTGCTCAAACACGACGAAATCCCGGACTGACCGGGTGCCCAGGAGGGTTGGGTCCCTCATCACACCCCGTGCCATCCGCAGGGGGGGAAGGCGGGGTGTGGGATTCCCCCCGGATCCCGAGAAGGGTGTCGCGGAGGAGACGTCCCCTGTCCTCCCATCGGAACGCTTCGCGGCAAATCTCGAGGGAAGTGCGCTGCAGCCGGTTGAGGGTCTCGAAATCGTCAATGACGGGACCGATGGACTTCAACAGCGACGGGGTGTCGGGCGCCAGGAGGATGTTTTCGGGGCTGCGCAGCGGGAGCGATTCGACGGCGTGGTCGAGACCGGCGAGGGGCAGGCTGTGGAAAATGTACTCGAGGGTTTTCAATTTGAACCCGCCGCCGAACTCCTCGACGATGAGTCCCATGCGGGCGTCCATGAGGTAGGGCGTCATCTCGGGAACCCGCCCGACGAAATCGACT
>CAYLJC010000365.1:0-3933 GCA_964383345.1 uncultured Akkermansia sp.
CTGAATTCGCTTCCCCCTCACGGATCGCGGCGCAGGGCGTTGATCAGTTCATTGAGCTTCTCGCGCAGCGAATCCATGTCCGGATCGACGAAAGAACTCTCCATCGGGGTGACCGAGTTGCAGTTCGAGCTGGTCGTCTGGAGCGCGTCGCTCAGCTGCTGGGCGCTGACCTCGCCGACCGGGCCCGGGTCGCCGCCCTCTCCCCGGGGAATCCCGAAAGTGAAATGCAGCGTGCCCCCCGCCACCGAGACCCCCGCCGTCGCGTCGCCGCCCGGCGGCAGAGTCGAGACCTCGTCGATCTCGGCGGCGTTGACAGAGGCCGTCGCGTCGATGTTCGCCTGCAGCCCGGTGAGCTGCGCGCGCATCTCGGCGCTGGAGAGCGGGGAATGGTCGGCGGGGAGAGCGGGATCGTACATGATTTTTAGCGGTTTAGCTGGTGGCTGTTGAGCGAGTCAATTCTCTACTACTTTACTACTACCCCCTCCTCAAAGACTGCGCTGGCTCACCACATTGCTCCAGTCGCTGTAACCGGTGCTGCCGCCGACGGCGCGGACCTGGAACTGGTAGACCGCGCCGGGAGTGCCGTGGAGTAAGGTTGATTCGGCACGGAGTAAGATTGATCCGCCGTGGAATAAGATTGATTTGCGCCAAAAAACGGGGTTTTCGGGCCAGAATGGGACATTTTGGCGTGAAAAGGGCCTTTCGGGACCCTTTTGGGACAAATCTCCGAGTCGGCAGCGGAGAGAGAGGTCCGAGCGATGCCTTGCGGGGGAAATCCCCGTTTTCTCCGTTGCACCGGCCTGCTGCGGCGGGCGCTACCTCTGGGAGAGGTCATCGCCATGAATGATGCGTGTACCAAATCGGGTAGACGAAGGCAAGGTTTTTTTGAAAAAAATATGTGTCCGCTCGTTGTCCCCTCTCTGTGTAAGCCAAATCGATGACCCCGCGCCCCCGCCGACGGGTTTGCGCCCTGTCTCTGCGGGACCGGGGCTTCTTCGTCCGATTCAGGAGTTGCCGGGTGCGGCGAAGCGCGGTATAACCCTGACACCGCGACCCCGGTTCGGAGCGGCTGCTTTCCTTGACAGGGAGGGGTTCCGCCGGTCTGGCCCGCCTCTCCCCCCTCTGCGTTCTCCATGGAAACGACCTCCATTCACGACATCCTCGCCGAATTCCGCGACGGCGAACTCCACAACCGCAACCTCGGTGACAAATTCGAGCGTCTCATCTGCCGCTACTTCGAACTCGACCCTCAGTTTGCCGAGCGCTTTTCCAACGTCTGGATGTGGAACGAATGGCCCGGCAAAGGAGCCGTCGGCGACATCGGCATCGATATCGTCGCCGAGGAGGAAGCCACCGGCGAGATCGTCGGCATCCAGTGCAAATTCTACCTGCCGACCCACACCATTTCGAAGCAGGACATCGACACTTTCCTTTCCACTCTCGGCAAAAAGCAGTTCAGCAGCGGCATCATCGTCTCCACCACCGACCTCTGGGGAAAGAATGCCGAACACGCCATCAAGGACCAGTCCAAGCCCATTCAACGGCTCCGCGTTCAGGATCTCGACGCCTCGCCCATTGACTGGTCCAGCTTTTCGCTGAATGCCATCAACAAGCTGAAGCTTCAGAAAAAGCGCGAGCCTCGCCCCCACCAAAAAGCCGCCATCGAGGACGTGAAAGCCGGCTTTGCCGAACACGACCGCGGCAAGCTCATCATGGCCTGCGGCACCGGGAAAACCTACACCTCCCTCGCCATCGCCGAGGAGATCGCTCTCGGCGGCCGCGTGCTGTTTCTGGTTCCCTCCCTCGCCCTTTTGGCGCAAACCCTCCGCGAATGGACCGCCTTCTCAAAGAAACCGATCCACGCCCTCGCCGTCTGCTCCGATTCCAATATCGGCAATCGCAAAGTCACCAATGAGGACGAGGCGGAGATCGACATCTCCGACCTGACCTTTCCCGCCACCACCAACACGAAAGCCCTCCTCCGGCAGTGGCACGCGCTCCAGGACAAAATCAAACGCCGCAAGCAGTCGAAGGAAAACCACGGTACCACCGTCGTTTTCTCCACCTACCACTCCATCGCCTCCGTCCATGAGGCGCAGGCGCAAGAGGCCGGGCTTCCCGACTTTGACCTCGTCATTTGCGACGAAGCCCACCGCACCACCGGTGTCACTCTTTCCGACCAGGACGAGTCGCATTTCGTCAAGGTCCACAATGGGGACTACATCCGCGCCGCCAAGCGCCTCTACATGACTGCCACCCCGCGCGTCTATGGCGACGAGACCAGGGTCAAAGCCGACGAAGCCGACGCCACCCTTGCCTCGATGGATGACGAATCCATCTACGGCCCCGAGTTCCACCGCCTCGGCTTCGGCGAAGCGGTTGAGAAAAACCTGCTCACCGACTACAAAGTCCTCGTCCTCGCCGTGGACGAAGCCTTCGCCAGCAAAACCTTTCAGAAACAAATCACCGACGCCGACAAATCCCTCACCCTCGACGACGCCGTCCGCGTCATGGGCTGCTGGAACGGTCTTTCCAAAAAGCTCGATCACACCACCGGCGATGAAGTCGAACTCTACGGCGACCTCGCCCCGATGCGCACCGCCGTCGCCTTTTCCCGCACCATTGCCGGTTCCAAGGACTTCTGTGCCTACTTCAAGGAACTCATCGACTCCTACAAGGCCGACCACCCGGAAGACGACACCCTCCTGAACGTCGAACTCGACCACGTCGACGGCGGCATGAACGCCATCACCCGGCACCACAAGCTCGACTGGCTCAAGGAACCCGGCCCCGCCACCCGCTGCCGCATCCTCAGCAATGCCCGCTGTCTCTCCGAAGGCGTGGACGTGCCTTCCCTGGATGCCGTCATGTTTCTCAATCCGCGCAACTCCGTTGTCGATGTGGTGCAGTCCGTCGGCCGCGTGATGCGAAAGGCCACCGACAAGCAATTCGGCTATATCATCCTTCCCATCGGCATTCCGGCCGGCGTCACTCCGGAGGAGGCTCTCAAGGACAATAAAAAATACGCCATCGTCTGGCAGGTGCTCCAGGCCCTCCGTTCCCACGACGATCGTTTCAATGCCGTCATCAACCAGATCGAATTAAACAAAAAGCCACCGGCGAAAATCGGCATCATCGGCATCGGCGAAGGCGGAGGCGAAGGCGGAGATCCCGGCGACGGTTCCACCTCCTCCGGCGACGGCACATCCAAGATTGGAGAAAAATCCGGCTCTCAATCCCATTTCGCCTTCTACGAAGGTCTCCAAGACTGGAAGGACGCCCTCTACGCCCGCATCGTCAAAAAATGCGGGGAACGCCGCTACTGGCACAAATGGGCCGAAGACGTCGCCAAGATCGCCCAGCGCCACACCGACCGCATTCAGCAGCTTCTCGCTGACGGGAACCCGACACACACCGAAGCCTTTGACAAATTCCTCAACGGCCTCCACCGCAACATCAATCCCGCCATCTCCCGCGACGAAGCCATCGAGATGCTCTCCCAGCACCTCATCACCAAACCGGTCTTCGACGCCCTCTTTGCCGATTACGCCTTTTCCCGGCACAACCCAGTCTCCCAATCCATGCAGGCCATGCTCGAGGCCCTGCATGACCAGGCCCTCGAAAAGGAAACCGCCAGTCTGGAGAAATTTTACGCCTCGGTCCGCACCCGCGCCGAAGGCATCGACAACGCCGAAGGCAAGCAGAAGGTCATCCTCGAACTCTACGACAAGTTCTTCGCCACCGCCTTCAAGAAGATGGCGGAACGTCTCGGCATCGTCTACACCCCCGTCGAAGTCGTCGATTTCATCGTCCGTTCCGTCGAAGACGTTCTCCAGAACGAATTCCAATCCTCGCTCACCGACGAAGACGTCCACATCATCGACCCCTTCACCGGCACCGGCACCTTCATCGTCAGACTCATACAGAGCGGGC
>CAYLJC010000366.1:0-3932 GCA_964383345.1 uncultured Akkermansia sp.
CATCGAGAGCCCTTTTCCCCTCGCGCAGGGGGTGCCAGTGGTGAGTCTCCACGGGGAAAACGGGATGACGACGCGGGCGACGGTGCCTCACGGAGAAAAATCACAACTCGGGATGGCGATTTTCAAGATTTCTCAAGAAAATGAAAAACTTATTGATAATCAGCCTGTTGCGGTGGTTCCGAGCGATACTCCTATCAAGTAATAACGCGCTAAAAAGAAGTTTCTTAGAAAAAGTGTGACATTTTTTTGTTGCGAAAGGCGGACATATCAATCAATGTGACGACGGAACCCGTTGTGCCTGGCGCGAAGATTTTTCTCTTGCGGACGGACTCGGGGGGTTTCAGGCTCAAACCCGGACGAAAACAGGTTATTACGACCACATCTCAAACCAAGGGAAGTTAAATCAATATGAAAAAAGCAATTCTAGTTGCAACAATCGGTGCGATGACGCTCAGCGTGAACGCAGGTGACTGGGGGAAAGCCCCCGTGGGGAAAGCCCCCATTATCGAAGAGTGCGTTGACCTCGGTGGCGAAGTCAGCGTCGGCTACAAGTCCGACTACATCTTCAAAGGTGTGCGTCTCGCTGGTGACAGCGCATGGGCCGATGTGAACTACACCTTCGACAACCTCGCGGTTCCGATCACCGTTGGTGCCTGGTACCTCAACGGGATCCATGACGGCAGCGGTCCGCTCCTTGGTGCCAACGCCGGTTTCGATCAGCTCGATCTCTACGTCAGCGCCGCTCTCGGAACCTTCGCCGGTTTCGATGTTGCTCTCGGCTACACCCACTACGTCTTCCCTGAGTTCCGCTCCAACGTCTCCCCGATCGGCGGCTTCGGCGAACTCGGTCTCGACGTCCGGCGCAGCCTCGGCTTCGCCGACTTCGTTGCTGAAACCAACTACGCCATGGGCGGCGGCGGCATCAGTCCTTCCGGCTGGTTCCACCAGTTCGGCCTCGAAAGAGCCTTCGGTATCACCGACAGCATCAGCCTCGTGCTCGGCGCTGGCGTCGGCTACAGCGACGGTTACTTCGTTGACAGCGGCTGGAACCACTACTACGCGACGGCCTCGCTTCCGATCCAGCTGAACTGCCGCACCGTCCTCACTCCCTACATTGGCTACATCGGTGCCCCCGACACCTGGATCGCCGACGGCATCGTCGCTCCTTCGGTCGGCACGCCCCAGTCTGACATCCTCCACGGTGGTGTCACGCTCAGCGTTTCTTTCTAAGAACCCGCTGATACAAGGGCCGTAAGTTTTACTTATTACCTTGGTGTAAATCGCCCTCCCTCGCGGGAGGGCGATTTCTTTTTGTACAGATGGCGCGCGAACGGACAGTGAAGGTCCTCATCGACGGGGCGACCAGCGATCTCACCTTCACCTACCTCATTCCGCCGGAACTCAAGGTCGCAACGGGCCAGAGAGTCCGGGTGCCTCTTCGCAACCGCAGCGCCATCGGCACGGTCACCACCATCGAGGAAACCGACACCGGGGCGCTCTCCTACCGGCTCAAACCCATCCTCGGAGTGGTTTCGGAGGATTCTTTCCTCACCGAGGGACTGCTCCGACTGGCGGAGTGGATTTCCAGCTTCTACCTCACGCCCATCGAGACGGTGATCCGGACGATGCTGCCCAAACCGTCCCGGGGCGAAGAGGAGAAACGAAAGACGGTGAAAGTGGTGGAATGGGTCGCCCCCCCGACGGAGGAAATTCTCGCGTCTTTTTCGGGGCGACAGAAAAAGCAAAAGGAAACCCTCCTCGCGTTGCAGGATCTCGGGACCGTTCCTCTCGCGGATCTCACCGGAAGCCACGGGATCTCTCGTTCCGTTCTGAAGGTGCTGGAGGAACGGGGCTTGATCCGGATGGCGGAGCAGATCGTCTCCCGCGATCCCCTGAGTGAGATCGAGTATGTCGAATCCGAGCCCCTCGCATTGAACGAGGAGCAAAAGGCCGTGCTCGATCGGGTCTTCGAATCGGCGCGGCGGGTGGAGCAAGGAGAAAAGACGAAACCCATCCTGCTCCACGGCGTGACCGGCAGCGGGAAGACGGAAGTCTATCTCCAGGCGATTCAAAAAACGGTCGAAGCGGGGCGGGGCGCCATCGTCCTGGTGCCCGAAATCGCCCTGACTCCTCAAACGGCCGACCGTTTCAAACGTCGTTTTGCCGGAATCAAGGATCAGGTCGCGATTCTCCACAGCAATCTTTCCGAGGGGGAGCGCCACGATGAATGGCGAAAGGTCCTCGACCAAAAGGCGCGCATCGTCATTGGTGCCCGCAGTGCGATTTTTTCCCCGGTGAAACACCTCGGCCTCATCGTCGTGGACGAGGAGCATGAAAGTTCCTACAAACAGGATACGGCCCCCCGTTATCAGGCCCGCGACATCGCGGTGGTGCGGGGACAACTGGAAGGGTGTCCGGTTCTCCTCGGCAGCGCCACCCCCTCGTTGGAGTCGTGGAACAATGTGGCAAGCGGGAAATATGAACTCGGTACGATGCGGCTCCGGGTCGATGACCGGAAACTTCCGCTCATCCGCGTGATCGACATGCGTAACGAGGGGCGGAAAAGCCAGTCCGGTCCGACCATTCTCTCGACCCGGCTGCGCAACGCGGTGGAGGAGCGACTCGCCCGCGGGGAGCAGGCCATTCTCTTTCTGAACCGTCGCGGTTTCGCCCGCAACATCCTCTGCCCCGAATGCGGCTACGTCGCCAATTGCCGCCACTGCAGTACCACGATGACGGTTCACCGCAAGGAGGATCGGCTCATCTGCCACATTTGCGGATTTTCCCAACTCCCCCCGAGCCGCTGTCCGGAATGTTCCAGCCGCTCCATTGTGAACGCCGGATACGGAACCGAACGGGTCGAGGAGATTCTGCGGCAGGTTTTCTCCGGAGCGAAAATCAGTCGGGTGGATACGGACACGATGCGGAGAAAAGGGCAGCTCCGCGAGACCTTGAACGGGTTCCGGGCGAAGAAAATCGACATTCTCCTCGGCACCCAGATGATCGCCAAGGGCCTCCATTTTCCGAATGTCACCCTCGTGGGTATCCTCAACGCCGATGTGGGCCTCTACATTCCGGATTTCCGGGCGGGTGAGAGAACTTTCCAACTCCTCACCCAGGTGGCGGGCCGGGCCGGTCGCGGGGAACTGGAGGGAGAAGTCGTGGTCCAGACCCACACGCCGCATCACCCCTCCATTCAGTTCGCGCGACACCATGATTTCGAGGGATTCGCGGAGTATGAACTGGCGATGCGACGCCAGTTTGGACATCCGCCCTTTTCCCATCTCGCCCTCATCACTTCCCGCTCGGTGCATCTGGAGAGGGCGGAGTTTTCCCTGAAAACCCTTCACACGCGGTTGAAACAAAATCTCCCCGCCGAGATCACCCTGACGGATCCGCTTCCGTCCCCACTCGTGAAATCACACGATCAGTGGCGTTTTCAGATCGTTCTGAAATCCACCGGGGCGCGGCGGTTGGCGCAGCACATCCGTGAGGGGATGAAGGACCTCACCTTTCCCGATGATGTGGTGGTCACGGTCGATATGAATCCCTATTCGATGTCGTAGAGAATGGAGCGGAACGGAGCTTGCGACTGGCATTTTGAACAGTTTGCCTGTGAAAAGGGTTTGCAATTCGGTGGCACCCTGAGGACACTCCTTGCATGTCACTGGCATGTGTATTCTCAGGAGCGGTCTACGGAGTCAACGCCGTTCTTGTGGAAGTCGAAGTGAATGCGGGGGACAGTGGCAATATCGACATCAAACTGGTCGGGCTCCCCGATGCCGCGGTGCGGGAGAGCGTGGATCGCGTGGTCACGGCCATCAAAAACAGCGGGCTGCGTTGGCCCAACAAGGCGATCACGATCAACCTCGCCCCGGCGGATCTGCGGAAAGAGGGGCCCAGTTTCGATCTCCCCATCGCCATCGGCATGG